>WJJQ01000017.1 GCA_014729615.1 Candidatus Peregrinibacteria bacterium
AAATAAAACTATTAAATCAGGTGATAATGAAAGTGTGTTTCTTAATGATGTTAAGCAAGAAAAATTTCAGCTTGAAGAAAACTCTAATTTAGAATTGGTGCTTTTCCCCGGAGCTTCAATTAACAATGGTGAGCTGGAAATTGTTTTAAATGGCGAAAACGCATGTGTGAAGGTTTTCGGTTTTGTTTATGGGAAAAATAAGGAATCCTTTGATTTGAAAGTTAAAATTAATCATGAGGCGTTCCATTGCAAGTCGCGAATTGATATTAGATCGGTGCTTTTTAATTCAGCAGAAGTGAATTTTGAAGGGATTATTAAAATCCCTAAAAAAGGTGAATTTGCGGACACATATTTGAATCATAAAGGTTTAGCATTATCTGACGGTGCGAAATGCCGCTCTATTCCTTCACTTGAAGTGTTGGCAAGCCAGGTAAAAGCGGGACATAGTGCCGCTATAGGCAAAATAGATGAAAATCTGTTATTCTATATGCTGTCACGCGGTCTAAATGAAAAAGAAGCGATAAAAATGTATACGGAAGGATTTTTATTGGCTCTCAGCGAAATGATAGTAAATGAAGAGTTGCGTGAACAAACCAAATTATCCCTAAATAAAAGCATCTATGGACCAAGTTAAGAAACTTCGAAATGACTTCCCTATACTTAAAGGTAAACTAATCGGTCGTCCTTTAATATATTTGGATAATGCGGCAACCACGCAAAAGCCCAATCAGGTAATTAGTAAACTTTGCGAGTTTTACGAAAATTATAACTCTAATATACACCGAGCAGTGTATGCAATTTCAGAAGAAGCGACCATTGCATATGAACAAGTGCGCACGAAAATTGCCGATTTTTTAAAAGCGGAGGATCCGGCTGAAATTATTTTTACACGTGGAACGACTGAATCCATAAATTTAATAGCATACAGTTATGGAGAAAAAAACATAAAGAAAGGTGATGAAATTGTAGTGAGCGATCTTGAGCATCATTCAAATTTCCTGCCCTGGAAAGCGCTTTGCGAAAGAAAGGGGGCAAAGCTGAAAGTCTTGGAAAGCGATGAAAAAGGTGACTTTGTAAATATTAAAGACGTTATCGGCAAGAAAACCAAACTCATCGCAGTCACATTGATGTCTAACGCAATTGGCCTGATTCCAAATTTGAAAGAAGTTTTTGAGGCGGGCAAAAAAGCCGGCGCCAAGATTCTTTTGGATGGCGCGCAATATGTGCCGCATTTTGGTTTTAGTCTTGAAGAAACGGATCCCGACTTTCTTGTGTTTTCGGGTCATAAAATGTTGGGGCCAATGGGAGTTGGCGTTCTTTATGTTAAAATGGAAACGCTTGAAGAAATGGATCCGTTTTTATATGGAGGGGAGATGGTAACTGAAGTAACTGAAAAAGACGTTACCTGGAATGATTTGCCATATAAGTTTGAGGCGGGAACGCCTTCGGTTGCGGATGTTATTTCTTTCGGAGCGGCACTCGATTATTTAGACAAAATTGACATGACAGAAATGCAAAACCATATTAATGACCTAACTGAATATGCCTTTAAGCAATTAAATAAAATTGATGAAATAAGCATTGTCAGCCCCGACAACACAGATATAAACGGTGGGGTGATAGCATTTAATGTAGACGACGTGCATCCTCATGATGTTGGAACAATTTTAGACAAAGAAGGGATTGCGGTTCGTACGGGTCATCATTGCGCACAACCTTTAATGAATAAACTGGGCTTAACGGGCACGGTTAGAATTAGTTTTTATCTTTATAATACCAAAGAAGAAATTGAGATTTTGGTAAACGCATTGAAAAAAGTGCAGGAAATATTTTTTAATGAAGAGTAAATGGATTTGTACGCGGAATTAATATTGGACCATTATAAAAATCCCCGAAATTTTAAAGAACTTGAAAAAGCAGACATAGTTTTTGAAGACAATAATCCGCTTTGCGGTGACAAAGTGAAAATTTTTCTTAAAGTTGAAAATGAACAAATAAAAGAAGTGTCTTTCATGGGTGTCGGTTGTGCCATTTCAATTGCCGCCTCCTCTATGATTTCAGAAATTGTTATGAATAAGACTTATGAAGATGTTTTTAAAATCGATAAAAACCAGGTGGAAAAAATGATGGGTGCGGAACTAAGTGTTTCGAGAGTTAAATGTGCCATGCTAGGACTGAGCGCAATTAAAAAAGCAATTAAAATTTTACAGAATGAAAAATAAAGTGCTAAGCCCTAGGAGTAAATATTATAAAGTTCTTAACCAGGTTATTGATCCCGAACTGGGACTTGGGATCGCTGACATGGGCTTGATTTATGGTATAAAAGTTCGAAAAGGGATTGCAAAAGTATTGATGACTTTCACAACTCTCGGTTGTCCGGCCGGTCCTCAAATTACGCAAGATGTAACGGATATATTAATGCTTCAGAATAATATTGATGACGTATTAATTGAAGTAACGTTTGATCCTCCATGGAGCTTAGATATGATGAAGGAAGAAGTAAGAGCCATGATATACGGTAATATATAATTATGAGTGATTTGCTTGAAAAACAAAGAAGTCTGTTCGTTGAAGCCTTGAAGGACAATTACAAGGCATGTGTTTTTGACATCGACGGTACGTTGACTGACACAACCGCCAATGCTATACCCCCAGCCCTATTGGATAAATTATCATTACTTTCTAAAAATGGCTATTGCGCGCTTTGCACGGGCCGACGCTTTGGAAGAGCCTATGAAATCCTGGAAAATCTTTTAGAGGAAAGACCTGAATTGAAAAGGAATTGGTTTTTCATTTGTGAGAATGGGTCAATTGGGTATCGCTATGATATTAAAAATGATCAGTATATAGAATTATATAGAATTGATTATCCTTATGGGGAAGACCACAGAAAAAGATTAATCGATGAATTGAGTAAAGCTTTAAAAGGTGTAATGAAGCAAATACACGTAGCCGAAGTTGCTTTGGCTGTTAGTTCTAAAAGCAGATGGCAGGGGTCTAAAGATATTGTAAAACAAGAGTGTGATGAAATGGTTGCGCGTACTATTCCCGTTCTTAAAAAAATGGATACTGAAAAACTGCTTGTTGTGTGCAATGCCGGAAACACGATCAATATTTTACACAAAGACGGCAATAAAGATTATGGCGTTAAATCTTTGTATAATTTTCTTGTTCAGCAAAAGGTGATGAAAAATCATAATCAAATTGTTTGTATAGGTGATCAGGGGCAACCGGGAGGAAATGATGAAGCTTTCTTGTCGGGATCATGCGGAACTTCTTTTACGGTTGGAAATGGTCATCCTTTAAATGAAATTCCATTACCGGTTTTTGACAATAAAGGGAATATTGTGTTCGGGCCCAATGCAACATTGAATTTGATTTCCCGCTTGCAATTTGTTTAAGTGCGGTAGAAACCTTGTCGCTACGACGTGTAAGGTGTAGAATTGGAAGTAATAATAATTGAAAAAAATGAATAACAAAATGAAACATGCGGCTCAGCGAGTGGGAATTTTTATAGATACGCAAAATTTATACCATTCAGCCAAATCTTTTTATAATTCTCATGTAAACTATAAAGCTCTTGTTCAAGAAGCAGTTTCAGGGCGTCATTTGGTGCGGGCCATTGCTTATGTAATAAGATCCGAAGCAATGACGGAAACAAAATTTTTTGATGCTTTGGTGGACCTTGGTATAGAAACCCGCGTCAAAGATTTACAGGTTTTTTACTCAGGTGAAAAAAAGGCGGACTGGGATGTTGGATTAGCAATCGATATCGTACGCTTAAGCGAAAAGCTTGATACTGTCGTACTGGTAAGTGGTGATGGAGATTTTACGGAAGTTTTGAAATATGTGCGTTCACGAGGCTTACGTGCGGAGGTGATTTCTTTTAAGAAAACTTCATCGGCGGTTTTGACTTCAGAAGCAGATGCTTTTACTGATCTTGGTTCAGATCCGGGAAAATTTTTAATTCCGGTTTCCGGGAAACTCCTTAAATCGGGCAGGGTTTCAAAAGTAAGAAAAAAAAGAAAATAATTTTTTAATCAAAAAACTATGTCAGATAAGATTTATGACCTTTTGATAGTGGGGGCTGGCTGTAGTGGAGCCAGTGGCGCCATGTATGCCTCCAGACTGAACCTTGATACCATTATGGTTGCAGAACTGCCCGGAGGCCTTATTACAACAACTCATCTGGTTGAAAACTGGCCCGGTATTAAAAGTATAAGCGGTCCGGATTTAGCCATGTCAATTGTTGATCACGCAACTTCGTTTGGTGTACCCATGAAAAATGAAAAAGTGAAAGAAATAGTAAAAGCTGTCGACAATGTTGAAGATGGTAAAAAGAGCGGTTATGTAGTAAAAACAAGTTCATCTGAATACAAGGCTAAGACAGTTCTGATCGCCACAGGGACTGAACATAAACATTTGAATGTACCCGGCGAAAAGGAACTTGCCAATAAAGGTGTATCTTATTGTGCATTATGTGACGGTGCCTTTTATAAAGACAAAGTTGTTTGTACTGTTGGCGGTGGCGACAGTGCTGCCAAAGAAGCTTTGTTGTTAACTGAATATGCAAAGAAAGTCTTCATTCTTGTGCGTGGTAAAAAGTTAAAAGCTGAACCAGTTAATCTGGATAGAGTAGAAAAAAATGAAAAAATTGAGATTATGTATGAAACGGAAATTGCTGAAATATTAGGAGATGAAAAAGTTGAGAAACTAAAATTAAAAAACGGTGATGATATGGAAATGGATGGAGTATTTATTGCAATTGGACACAACGCACTTTCTAAGTTGGCAAAAGATTTGCAAGTGGGACTTAATCAGTGGAATGAAATTAAAATTAACCGTCGAAGTGAGACGAGTGTGCCAGGTATTTATTCAGCCGGTGACGTTACCGACAACGAATTTAAGCAGGCTATTACAGGTTCGGCTGAAGCCGTGACTGCCGCTTATTTCGCGTCGGATTATATTGCCAAAAACGAGATTGTTTTTAATTAACCCTCCAAGTATTTTGTTAACAATCTGACTCCGAATCCGGTTGAATGTTGATTGTCGAAACTTTTTGGAAACTTGGACCAGGCAACTCCCGCAATGTCTATATGCGCCCATTTTGCTTTATCCACAAAGTGTTCAAGAAAAGCCGCCGCGGTCGATGACCCTGCCAGACCCGTATTGGTTACATTTTTAAGGTCGGCCAATGATCCTTCAGTACGCTTTTTAAAGTCTTCATGAATAGGGAGTTCCCAACATAGCTCATCGGTCTCCTCCCCCGCTTTTAATATTTGTTGTGACAGATCTTTATTATTTCCAAATACGCCTGCGTAGCGGTCGCCCAGAGCAACAAGAATTGCTCCGGTTAATGTAGCAAGGTCTATAACCGCTTCAGGTTTATATTTCTTTACTCCATACGAAAGTGCGTCAGCCAGAATTAATCTTCCCTCTGCATCTGTATTCAATACCTCGATGGTTTTTCCGTTATACGCGGTTATTATGTCATCTACTTTGTAAGCGTTGCTACTTACTAAGTTTTCTGTTAATGGAGTTATTCCAATGACATGTTTTTTTATGCCCAATTTTTTTAGTACTTTGAAAAGACCAAAGACTGTAGCCGCCCCCGCCATGTCTTTTTTCATGTCGGTTATTGCGCCGGTTGGTTTCAAGTTATAACCGCCTGAATCAAAAGTGACTCCCTTACCAACAACCATAATCGGTTTTTTGTTTGTTGCGCCTTTTGGTTTATATTCCATTACAACCAGTTTGGCTCCTATGGTGCTTCCCGCATTTACCGCCAGAATTGCACCCATCTTCATTTTTTGCAGTTGCTTCTTGTCGTAAATGGAAATTTTATATCCGTTTTCTTTTGCAATTTTTTTCGCTTCCGCCGCCAGAGTGTTTGCATTGGCATAATTATTTGGCGCGTTGACCATATCTCTGGTTTCATTTACAGACTCTGCAAGTATTTGACCTTTTTTCACTTTGTCCGATAAAATTTTCGTTTCTTTTTTTACGATTAGGTTAACTTCTTTGATTAATTTTTTTTCTGCTTTTTCTTTATTTTTTCCGGTTTGAAATTTACCGGCGTTGAAGTTGCTTAAAATTATTCCCTCCACTAACTCCTGCGCAAAATTTAGAGATTGTTCAGGAAGGAATATGTTAAATTCATTGGCTTTTTGGGATCCGGCCATTTTAACGCATGTCGCACCGAATTCACGAATTTTTGCTGATTTCAGTTTTTTTGATTCTCCCAAACTTATTAAAACTATTTGCGAGTTGTCGGGTAAATATTTTTTTTCTCCCGACTCTTTTTTAAATTCTTTTTCCAGAGTTTTTATATTCTTTGTTGCTGTCGGTATGTCTGATGCAGACAATTTTTGATCTTTAAAAACCGGGATGATTGTAAAAAGATTTTTTTTAGATATGTTTTTCTTAATGTGTATTTTCATAAATCAATTTGGTTAAGATAAGTTTCCGCCTTTCGAAGAAGTTCACGCGCATTTTCGAAAGTTAATTTTTTTAAAGTGTTTTCATAGTTTTGCCATTCTGATCCTTTATGTTCATGAGAAATCTTTATTTCGCTTTCTTCGGTGCGAGCAAGAAAGAAAACAACATTTTTCTGAATAAGGAAACCGGCGTGAAAAAATTCATATTCTATTGAGTATTTGTATCCTTCAATTATTTCAACGTGTCGTATGCCCGTTTCTTCGAAAAGCTCTCTTACTGCTGCTTCTTGTTCGCTTTCACCGGGTTCTATGTGCCCCTTGGGAAACTCAATGTGTCCTCCCGGATAGTGAAGCAATAGGTATTTTCTTTCATTACCCTCATAACTGAATATTACAAATCCGGCGGAATGTTCCTGTCTTTTTTTCATATATAACTTTTTATCATATTTTTTTATTTTGATCTATGCCAGATGTTTTTTTTGCCTTGAATCCTTTTGAAAAATGTATAATAAATTTGTCAGAATTTTTGTTTTTTTTTTATGGAGAGATTAGAAGGCAATGCACATAATGAAAATGAATTGGAGCGGAGGCGCGCCATTTTGGAAAAAATAAAGGATGGTAGTTTTTTTTATTGTTACACTTTAGGTTATTTGCGCAAGTGTCTGGATGAGTTAAACCTACCTCAAACCGCCGAAGAAACACTTGTGAACATGTCCGCAAGTTATTCATGGCATTTTTTAACAAAGGATGACGCAATGGGCTATATTAAGGTAAATCCCGATATTGGTTTTTCACTTATAGTTATTAAACAGCCTATGCAAGATTTTGACGACATTTGCGTCAACAAGTTTCAAATATGGCTAACGTTAAAAGAGTTTTCAACTAATTTCACACCTGAGCTTGCCAGGCTGATCGACTCTGTTTCGGTACCATATTTCGAAACACCGGATTTGGATTTAAAGGGGACCAATTCCCTAATAAGGAAGGGCTTACGCAAAGTTCGCCGTAACAGTTTTTCTGAATCTATTGCATCTACCCAAGCAGCCCTTTACGACCAGTTACAAACGGTACTCGGGAATAAATAAACCCATATGGTGACGACCCACCATCAACGGATTGTGTTGCAATCTTTATAAAAAAATAGCGGCTTATATAAGCCGCTATTTTAGTTTTACTATTATGCCGTATGTTAATTATGGTGAGTCAACAAATGGGATTATTTTATTTTCCAATTTTTTTCAATCCATTTTTTAGCTTGCTCCTTTCCGCCCAAACCAAAGGAAAGTCCAACGCCTAAAGCAAGCATTGCTACAAATCCCGTAAATAAAATCTGAATTAGTTCTATAGCAACTCCAAGCTGAATTATAGCTGACAGTAAGGCGAATATTACAATGGACCATTTTCCCAAAAGCGCCAGCATGTGTGCTGTACCTTTTGTAACCTTAGATGTTTTTGCTGACTTTTCAATAACGTCATAAACAAACTGGCCGAATACAAGACCAATCGCCAAAATCAAAACCGCAATCACCACGTTTGGCAGATAGAAGGCAACTTGATTTAAGAAATCGACAACCTTTGTAAACTGAAGAATCTCAACTACAGCAATCAAGGTCACGATGATGAAAAACCATTTTACAATATCACCGATCAACGATGAAAAATTCACTTTCACACCGGCAGTGTTTAGCTTTTTAATCATGTCTATCTTTTTCAAAAGCGAGTCAATTTTCGTGAATGTGACCAGCTTATAAACCAGGCGGCCAAGTAAGTTAGCCAGAATAAGCCCAATGATAAGCACGATTAACGCACCAACCAATTCGGGTATAAATGAAACAATTTGCGCCCAGACATTATTAAGAGATGCCTGAATAGCTTCACGCCAAGTTTCAAAATAATTCATATTTTATTGAATTAAGGGATATTAGGGATTCAATTAATATCGATTGTATCAAAATTGTATTCAGGATGCAACATCCCCCCGTATTTAAACGGGAGGATGTTAATAATTCCAAGGACGCTGACATCAATCATGCATCAGCATCACCAAAGTTACCGCCCGAACCTCAATGATTCGAGCGGTTTTAATTGCACTCCTTTCTGATTGAAATAGTACCTGTTTTATAAGTACAAAGAGAATTTGAACATGTTGATGGCGATTTTATTACAGCCTGCAATCCGGCCGCGTTTGAAACACCGTAATTTTCAACATAAGCGATGCGGAATTCTTCCCAGTCAGTGCACCTTTTCTCAACCGGATTACTATATTCGTCAAAAAAAACGTTATAGTTATTATCTCTCAGACTATATTTAATCTTTTCCTTAAACAAACCTCCTTCTTTGCATACCTTGTACGTCCATTTTTGATCATTGATTTGATATACATATAAGCAAAGTTCCGGTTCACCTTCCGCGTGAGAATTTGTTTTGCATGATTTTTGTGCTGACGCAAGATACTCGTCATCACAATTTCCTATGCAAACAGGATCCCCGTTTTGCATTTCACAAGTCTGATGCTTAGAGCAATCGGATGTCTTTTGCCAAACGGACTGTTCAGTTGTGCCGTCGCAATCATTGTTGCGCCCACTGCAAAAAGTAGTAAGCCGGGCCTTCTGCGCGTTATCTCCGGCTTGTGTTCCTTCACAGCGGTAAACATAATCCTGATTGCAAGCATATCCTTCATCACGATAATTGCACCCATCGCAACACTTGCCCCGGTCACATTCACACTCAACCACCGGGGCGGGCGTCGGTTCAACAGGATCGGGCTCATCTGCCACCGGTTCAGGCTCCACCGAGGGTTCAACATCGGGTGGAACCGTCGGTTCAGGTGAAACATAAGGATCCTCATACTCACCTAAATCCGTTCCACCACCAACGGCGCACAATTGCTCTTCATTGGTCAGGCATTCGCCAATAGTCACACAAGATTTGTCCGGTCCAAAACAAAAAGCATCGTTATCACATTGGACATTCCGGCACTGTTCGTAATTTGAACCAAATTTATGCGCATAACCGTAAGTAATCCACTTTGCAAACTCGGCTCTGGTTATTTCCCTTTCCGGATAGAAGTGGTCCTTTTTTGCCACGAAGCCGCGAATCACTCCAAAATAAACGTATGGCGCGAACCAATCGTCCGATGGATTGACATCTTCGAAATCCGTGACTAACGAAACCGCGTGAGTCACCGTCCCCAGCCAAAAATTATCATTGAAAACTTTGATAAAATCGGCAGGGTAAAAGGCTGTAACCACCATTTTCAATGCTTCAGCCCGATTTATTTGCTTGTCGGGACAATAATATAGGCCTCCTTCTTTGCAAGAATGCATTTTGTTTATTGCACTGGGTTTAGGTGGATAAACACCCATAGTTTCCACATACGGAAAAATCCATTTGTCTTTTTCAACATCAAGGAATGATGCATTATCCGGCTTTACAGATTCGGCACCATATGCAATCTTGATCCACTTGGCGGCCTGTGCCCTGGTAACGGGTTTATCCACTCCGAAAGTACCATCGAACAGACCGAAGGTGATTCCAATGTTGCGCATGTTATGGCAGCTATTATAAGCCCATTCATACTCAACAAGTTTTTTGTCGCCATCGAGATCTGTGAACGTATCGTTGACAATTCCTTTCGGATCAAGGTTTTTCTCGAGCAATTTGTTTTGCCCGCTGGTGTATCCGTACCCGAAAAGCGCATAGCCGCCGGTTTTGATCGCATTGTTTAATTCATCAATGCTTTTCCATCGGCGTACACCCAAATGCAAATGATCATTTGTGGAAACACCGGTACTGCCTTGTTCACCGATTTTGCCACCTTTTGCTATTTCATCGCAGGCTTCAACCTGTCTGCTGGTCCAATAGACTCCCTGATTCCAGGAATTATGCAGGTGATGATAATGAAAAGTAACTATCTCTTCCGAATATTTTGACGGCCGTGTGGCCACAATAACGGATTCACCCCATCCTCCCGCATAGGTGTCCGCATATGAAAGTATCACTTTTCCTTTTACCACCGATGAGATTGCCGGCCTGACACCGTCTGACGCGTTGGCGGCCAAATCCCAGCCGGCGTGTCCGTATAAATATTGCCCTTGATAGTAAAAACCCTCTCCATGGGATGTATTGTATTTCTGCGTTTCTTTGGCAGATACCATGGGGGCGGCAATATCCAGATCGAACCTGCCGACCGGGATTTCTTTGAGCTTTAATTCCTGACATTTGCCACTGGGCGTGGCGGCTTGCACGAATCTAAGAGCAGAAAAAAAGCCCAACATGAAAAACACCCAAAAAACCAACTTGTACATTTTGATTCTCCTTTCCTCAGATTGAATTTATCAAACCATCGTCGTCGCGAAGGTCCTGATAAATCGTGCCGGTTTTGACTGTATCCCCGTTTTTGTAAGCAAAGTGTGTGGTTTTGGCGTCCGCCAGAAATGAATCCTGCCAAATCGCCATGTATACCACCGTTCCGTCACCCTTTTTCCCGGTTGCAAATTCCGCGGCGCAATTGGCGCAGGTTTGCTTTTTTTCAAGAATAAAGGCTTCAATGTATTCTAGGGCGCTTTGTTCGCTTGCAGAAAAAGTCTTTTGATAGTCAACTTTCTGACTTTCGCGGGCATATTCTTGATTTTCCGATATTTCGGGCAACTTGTTGACTGTAGCGTCGTCAACTGGGTCAACCTTACTTAATTCATTATCACACGCTACGAGAGTTGTAATAATAATGGCCGATAAAACGGCTTTAGGTAAAATGTTCATATATTCTCCTTGTTAATGGACTTACTTTACAATCAGTAAAGCCAGGCCAATATAACAATACCATATTAAAATAATCTAAAGCGATTATTAATTCTAAATAAAACTGATTTTTTTGCTTTTTTTATCGTATTTTACCTGCACTTTTTGCCCTTCTTTAATATCCCCTTTCAGCATTGCTCTGGCTAAATTGTTTTCAATTTCAGTCTTAATTTTGCGCTTTAATTCACGCGCGCCATACTCGGGCATGTATCCGATTTCCGCAAGATATTCAATTACACTTTCATCAAATTTTAAATGGATGTCTTGCCCGGCGGCGGTTTGCGCAAGTCTGTCCAATTGCAAGCTGACAATTTTTTTTATGTCTTTTTTTGACAGGGATTTGAACAAGATTATATCGTCCACTCTGTTTAAAAATTCCGGTCTGAAAAAGCCTCGCAGTAAGTTTAACAATTCATTTTTTAATTTCGGATAATCTTTTTTATCTTTCGCGGGAGCCTGATGATTTTTTTGAATCAGATCGGAACCAAGGTTGCTGGTCGCAATAATGATTGTATTTGTAAAATCCACGCTTCGACCTTTGCCATCGGTTAAACGACCTTCATCAAAAACCTGTAGCAAAATATTAAAAACATCGGGATGAGCTTTTTCAATTTCATCCAGGAGAATAACGCTGTATGGTCGGCGTCTTATTTTTTCGGTCAGCTGACCGCCTTCATCGTAACCAATGTATCCCGGTGGAGCACCTATTAATCTGGCTACGGCATGTTTTTCCATGTATTCGGACATGTCGATTCGCGTAATGGCGTCTTCACTACCAAAGACCATCCACGATAATGCCTTTACCATTTCGGTTTTACCCACACCGGTCGGTCCTATAAACATAAATGTTGCCAGCGGTCGGTTTGGAGCGTTCAACCCCGCTCTGGAAACTCTAACGGCATTTGAAACCGCTTCAATGGCTTCTTCCTGACTGATGATTCTTTCTTTAAACAATTCTTCCATTTTCAACAGTTTTTCTTTTTCTTCCTGAGTTAATTCGCTAACGGGGATTCCGGTCATTTTAGAAATAATTTCAGCAATATTTTTTATATCAACTTCGGGTGAAGATGAGCCTTTTTGAACTTTCCATTTAGATTCGATTTCATTTTTACGCTCATTAAGTTGTTCTATTTTTTTGTTCATGACCTTTGCTTTACTGTCATTCTTATGAGCTTCCGCGTATTCTCTTTCTCTTGAAAGCTTCATTAATTCGGAATTTATTTCTTCCATTTCTTTTGTTTTGGACATGCTTTTTATTCTGACTCGCGAAGCCGCCTGATCCACCAAATCAATCGCTTTATCGGGCAAAAATCTGTTTTGTATATATCTTGTTGAAAGGTCTACGGCAGCTTCCAAGGCTTCATCTGTAATTTTAACTTTATGATGCGCTTCATATTTACTGCGAAGCCCTCTTAAAATTTCAAGCGCCTGTTCCGCCGTTGGCTCCGAGACGAAGACAGGTTGAAAGCGCCTTTCCAAAGCCGCATCTTTTTCAATATGTTTTTGATACTCGTTTAAAGTTGTGGCTCCAATAAGGTGTAATTCGCCTCTGCTAAGCGCGGGTTTCATAACATTGGAAATCGACAATCCCCCTTCGCCGCTTGTACTGCCGGCTCCTACAATTGTATGAAGTTCATCGATGAAAATGATCAAATTGTCTTTATGCTCTTTGATCTCTTTGATCAAATTTTTTATTCGCTCTTCGAATTCACCACGATACTGAGTACCCGCAATTAAGGCATTCACATCAAGTTCCACTACACGTTTGTTTTGCAGTGTTTCCGGCACATCGCCACTAACGACTCGTTGCGCAAGCCCTTCTACTATAGCCGTTTTTCCAACTCCGGGCTCACCTATTAAAACCGGATTATTTTTTGACCTGCGAGAAACTATTTCTATAGTGGTTTCAATTTCTTCCGCTCGTCCAATTACAGGGTCCAGCTTGCCGTTTTTTGCTTCCTCGCTTAAATCACGTGAATATTCATCTAAGATCGGTGTGTCAGACTTTTTATTCCCGCCAAGATCTTTTGCCGAACTTTTCTTAAAAAAATGCTTGGCCAAATCATCGGCGGATAAACCGTTTTTCCTTAAAATGTCTCCGCCCAGACCATCCTCTTCTTGTATGAGAGCAAGGAGCAAATGTTCCGGCCCAACGTAACTGTGACCGGCTTTCAAGGCAATTTGCAAAGCTTCATCTAAAATACTTTTGACACGGGGCGCCACGGCCAGTTGCTGTAAATTTTTGTGTGTATCTTTAGGAGCGTTGTAATCAATATAACCTTTAATATCATCTTCTTTAACCTTGCTGGTAATGGCTTTTTTTGCCGTTTCATTATTTAAAAGGGCATAAAGCAAATGCTCGGTGTCAATTTCTTTGCGCCCGAATTGGTTTGTAGCAATTTGCGCGGCATTGCGTATTACCAGGCGTGCTTCATCTGTCAGGTAATTATCAATGTTGATTGCTTGTTCCCTTTTTTGGGACTCAGGATTCATTGCTCTTCGTTGCATATTTTCAAAATCCTTAAAAAAGGAATCGAAAAAATCGTCATATAGTTTAATTGTTCTTCTTGGTATTAACATAAGCCAATTTTGTTAAATAATTAGCACTCTGTATTATAGAGTGCTAATTCGCTTATAGTCAATATTTTTTATTAAAATTTGCTTAAAAAACCAAATAGTTCTAGAATTCCATGGAAGTAATCACCAATCATATGCTTAAAAAAGCCAACGAATACTTACAACACCCATTAGCAATTGCGGTATTATTATTTATAATGATTATAAGTCTTGCTGCCGCGCTTTCCGCAATGCCGTTTGAGCGTAAAGTTTATGAACGACCCGATCATGAATTTATTCCCGAGTATATTAAACGGGCAAATCAAGTAAGAAACGGTCAACAAAAGGCATCTGTAACTATTCTTGATCCAAACGAAACTGCCGCCACGTCTAATGACGAAGCAGAGGTTAATCCATATGAAACCGCATTACCCGCATCTGAACGGGTGCGGTTTAGAATCGACTTGTTCCAAAAACTGGCTACACAACCTTTAAAATTCAATTTATTTGATGAAGCGGGCAATGAACTTACAGCCAACGACCTTGAAACATTAAAGGGGGAAAAACTGCATATGTATTTAATTCATGCTGATTATGACCGGTTCCTACATTTAATACCAAATTATTCGGGAGGCGTCTGGAATGTTAACGCTTACATGCCTACTGAAGGAACGTATAGTGCGTTTTTGGTTTTTGATCCCATTAAAGGAGATAAAGAAATATTAAAAAAAGATTTAGTCGTCCGTGAAGCGACAAAGACCGAGTCAGTGGAAAGACCCGCGGTCACAACGGATTTATTCGTTCAAGAAGGGCCAATTTCCGCTCAACTTGATGTTAAGAATTTCGATGATTATATGGGCATGCTGTTTGATGTAAAACGTAATGATGATCCCGCGGTAATTGAACCTCATTTTGAAACGCTGGGGCAAATTACATTGTTCAGACATGACGACCCGGGGCAAATATTAATACTGGATGCCAACGCTTCCACCAATGAGAATGACGGTAAAGTTGCTTTTTCATCAGCGCACTTGCCGAAAGGAATGCAAACCGCTTTCTTTGAATTCAAAACCGGGAACCGCGTTTATATTTTTCCTTTCACATTTGATCTTAAATAATATTCATGGGCTTTTTAATTGCGTCGTCAATTAGCGGTTTACTAATGATAATTGCCGTTTTGGCAGTAAAACGTATAGCTGCAAAAAAGCTTGGTTTAACCGGAAAAATATTTTGGAAAGCCGGGCTTACATACCTGCTATTTTTGTTTTTTTCGTTTTCCGTTCTGGATGGTTTAATGTCATATTGGCCCGAGTATGAAAATGCATCCTTGGTTATGCAGGCGGTTGTCGCCGGTCTGGGAGCGGGCGTTATTTTAGAACTGGGCAGATTCATTGTGTTGGACAAACTTTTTAAAAAGGTCAGGACTTTCAATGACGCCATAAATTTTGGCATAGGCTGGAGCGGACTTGCTACGCTCCTTTTGGGATTTATCTTGATAGCAGGGTCCATTTCAACATATTGGATTTATAATACACCCGATTTGTCGGTAATTGCTCCCGATGCCGGACCCGAGCAAATCGAACAACTGGAAAAGTATAAAGAATTGGCTGAAACCGCTTATAATGAATCATGGCTAAACGGGCTCAATCCATTAGTTGAAAGAGCTTCTATATTGTTTTTGGATGTTTTTTTAACAATGTTTATTGTACTTGGAATTAAGTTTGGAAGGAACTATTTTACATGGGGAGCCGTGCTGATCCATTCAGCGGTTATTTTCGTTTTGGCAGTCGCAAGTTCATACGGCCCTTTCTTAATAATACCTCTTTGGATTTTATTTGGAATTCTATTTGGAGTTTACGCGAAAAAACTAAAGGTGGTGTTCTAGAGTAATGCTTTCCCATTTTTTTGCCTTTAATGCATTTTCGGCAGCGTCTTGTTCAGCTTTTTGTTTGCTGGACCCTGCTCCCTCGGCAACCAGTTGATCGTTTAAAAAAGCTCCCATAGTGAAAACTTTATCGTGATCGGGACCGTCTTCCTTAATTAATTTATATTCGGGCGTAACCATTTCCACTTCTTGTGCAATTTCCTGCAGTCTTGATTTTGCGTCAATATGCAAACCTTTATCTAATATTCCGGATAATTTCGCAACTATATGAGTATCGATAAATTTGTGGGCGGTTTTGTATCCTTGATCTATATAAATCGCGCCAATAAAAGCTTCCAAAGTGTTGGCCAAAATGTAGCTTTTCCTTCTTCCGCCTGATTTTTCCTCACCTCTGCTTAAATATAAGTATTTCCCCAACTCTAGCTGTTCCGCAATTTCAGCCAAATGCTTTCCCTGCACAAGAGCCGATCGCCAATTGGTTAAAATTCCCTCCCCTTTTTCGGGATAAGTCTTATACAAATACTCGGTTACTACAAGTTCCAGCACAGCGTCTCCTAAAAATTCAAGTCGCTCATTGTGTGTATTTTTATCGTCGGATTTTTCGTTAACATATGATTTATGAACGAACGCTACATCTAAGATAGCTTTATCATTAAAGTCTATCGCGACAGTTTCTTCCAGGTTTTGATATCTATTCTTTTTCATTTTCAGAGTCGGGCTTATATTTATGCATAATAGAACTAAGAACTCCATTTACAAATTTTGGAGAATTCATGTCTCCGTAACTTTTGGCAATTTCCACTCCCTCGTTAATAGCGACTATAGGAGGCACATCGTCCGAATACATGATTTCGTATATTCCTATTTCAAGAATGGCTCTGTCCACGGGGGCGATTCTTTCTATCGGCCATTCGGGAGCGTGCTCCTGCATTACTTTAAAAATTTCATCTCTATAAGTAACAACCCCTTCAAGAAGTGAATGAGCAAATTCGGTTTCCTTTAATTTTTCAGAAAACTCGTCAATGCATTTTTTTAGCATTTCTTCGACATCAACCTCGTCACGAAATTCATATGCAAACAGTGTCTGCATTACGGCAATTCTCGCTAAGTGTCTGTATGATGCCATTTGTCAATTTTGACTTACGCTTTTACCTTGTTGATTTTTTCAACAGCTTTTGCTTTGTTATCCTCTTTTTGGATATCTTCAGCTTTTTTAAAAGTGTGCTTTGCTCCGTCTACGATTCCCTGCAGTTTTTTAATCTTTTTAGCCGCATAACTGGCATAGCGGGATCTTGTTCGCGCTTTGGGAGCTTTCCATTTTTGTACCGGTCTTTTTGCCATATTACTTTATTAGTTTTTTGAGGTCCTTAAAGGGTTTGTGAGAGTCCGGATCGTCACCGGATTTCATATATTTTTCGCTTAATTTTTTATTTAAGCTTTTAGAGTCTACTGAAACCATGGGAAAATGCAAGATTATTTCTTGTCTTAGCATTTCTGTCAGATCTATTGTTTGATCTTTTAAATTGATTAAATATAAATCAAAAAGATCTTCCACTTTTTTGGGCTGTTCAGGTAAAAACTGTCTTTCAATTTCCGCTATTCTAATGGGATAAACGAATTTTTTCCCGGAATCGGCGTATTGTAGCTCTATATCGAGTTCAAAATCACGAACAACCGCCGTGATTTGCCCTTTTAATTTGTATAAACTCACTTCGGCTTTAAGATTCGAAGTCGGCTTAATTTCCGGATCTTTTAAATCAACCGGCATATCCAGGCTAAATGATTTGGACGTGCCTTCCGAACCGGTCCATAATTCACCAATTTTTATAGTTAGATCTGACATGCCGTAATAATATTTTGCCGGTGCATTTAATCACGTCCCACCGCTCCCATCAACCTTAAAATGAAAATAAACAAATTGAATATATCCAAGTAAAGCATTAACGCGGCGTCCATTGCGCTGTCGTCGGGAAGCATTTTTAATCTTTGAATATCAACCATTGTATATGCTCCGAAAATCAAAACACCGATTCCGGCATAAATCATTTCGAATTGATTGTTCCATGGAATGAAAATTCCAAGTATTCCCGTAATCAGAAGTCCGATTAAACCTATCCACAAGAATCCGCCAAGACCCTGCAAATTGGCTTTTGTCGTCCAGCCGAAAATCGCGGTCGCCGCGAACATAAGTGTTGTAGCAAGCAAAGCCTTAATAATTATAGGCATGCCGAATTCAACGGCAAAAACCGCCAAAATGGGGAACAATGTGACTCCCGTAATAAACGCAAAGGCAAAAAATAAAAAGTAGCTCAGTGGTTTTTTTCTCATCCACATGCGTGATGTGAATATTAGCCCAAGTTCAACCGCAAATAGCACATACATTAACGCGGGAGTTGCCAATAACGTTTCCGCAAAGAAGACAAATCCCGAATAAGTTCCGGCAAGTGAAGCCAGAATCGCCAATCCAAAAAAGCCGAAAACTTTACTTAAAAACGACTGACTGTTGTCTAATTGTTTTACGGATGAGTATTGCATTTCATTGTTGTTATTTTGTATTAGCAGTCTAGCGCGAAGAGTGCTATTTTGCAAGATTTATTATTTAAGGGTAGTATGCTTTTCGTTCGTGAGATTTTCGTAACTGTTGCTTCATGTACAATTCTCTTACCTGGGTGGAAATAAGTAAAGCTAATCTTTTGCATAATGTCGGAGTTTTGCGTGGTCTAATTGGCGATGATCAAATTTTGTGTTCAGCTGTGAAGTCTAATGCTTACGGCCATGGCATGACTACGGTCGCGCCCATTATGAAAGAAGCGGGGACAAATTGGTTCGGAGTAAACAGCTTGAGTGAGGCGGTGGAATTATATGAGTGTGGCATTGATGCTCCTATTTATATTATGGGATATATTCCGTTGGACGAACTTGAAGAAGTGGTACTTCGGGGTTTTCATTTTGTGGTTTATAATAAAGAGACATTTGTGCGCTTGCGGGAAATTGTGACTTCCACCGGCGAAGTGGCTCACACTCATTTGAAATTGGAAACGGGCAATAACAGGCAGGGAGTCGTAGCTGATGACCTTGAATGGTTTATTGATATGTACAAAGGCGACAAAGGTTTAGTTTTAGAGGGATTGGCAACGCATTTCGCAAATATTGAGGACACGACCGATCACTCATATGCTTTATTGCAATTGGAAAAATTTGAAAAGATGGTTTCAAGTGCGCGCGCGGCCGGTCTGGAACCAAATTATATTCATTGCGCGAACAGCGCGGCCACAATTTTGTTTCCAAAAACATATTTTAATTTTGTGCGCGCTGGCTTAAGCAATTACGGCATGTGGCCTTCCAATGAAACTTTGGTTTCATCTTTGCAAGAGGGTCGTCGCATTGAATTTAAGCCCGTTTTAAGTTGGAAAACACGGATCGCCCAAATAAAACGTGTGCCGGCGGGATCGTTTGTCGGTTACGGATGCACATTTAAAACGACTCATGATTCGCTTTTGGCGGTTTTGCCGATTGGTTACTATGATGGATATGATCGCATGCTTTCAAATAACAGCTATGTTTTGATAGATGGTAAGCGCGCCCCTGTCAGAGGACGGGTTGCCATGAACATGACAATGGTGGATGTGACAGATATTCCGACGGCTTCTTTGGAAAAAGAGGTTACTTTATTGGGAGTGGAAGGTGACGAAAAAATTTCGGCGGAGCAGTTGGCGCAGTTTTCCGAAACGATTAATTATGAAGTGACAACACGGATTAATGATCGGATCGAACGAAGGTTGGTTGATTCATAGTCTTTTGTGTAATAGGACTTTTCAACTGTAAGATGTTCAATGTCGTGATGTGCTTTGCAAAGCGGCACATGTCTTGATGTGGCTTCGATCTCTTCGTTTTCTCCCGCCGCGATTTGCTTTTCATAGTTTTCAAGCATGTTTTGTATCAGCTGGTTGATGTCGATCCCCTTGCTTTGCATTTCTGTCTGCTTTTTGCGAATTTCGGGCTTGAGATCCGGCCCCTCTTGCAATAATCCTGCCCTGTTGTCTGATTCCTGCCCGGGCAGGATTTTTTGTTTTTCATCTCTCACCCATTGTTCAATTGTGCTTTTTGTCATTGGCAAAACCTTTTCCGCAACAAACTTTTCATTATCCGGTTTTAAAACAGACAAAGTGCGAATTATTTTGTTCGCGCTGCAAGCGCCTTCAGTTAATTTTTGACGAACCAGGGGAAATTCGACAAGTCTTTTTTCGGCGTTAATAACATCATCAACCTGTTGACGGCTGACTCCGGCCAGCACGGCGGCAAAGTGATACAAAGATTCAAAGCCTTTTTCCTGCCACAACCTTCTGCGCGCCACTTCGGGCAAAAGGCCAATGAATTTGCGCCGTGCTTCCAAGGCGGCTTGTCCATAAAAACGACATTTTTCATATAATTGTTGATCACTCATATTCATCAGGGTTAAAGTACCCATTATTATAGCAAGAAAAAGCCAAAATACACGCTTTCGGGCTTGCGAACGGTTGTCAAGCAGAAGACGCGGCGGCTGGTCGGTTTGATCCGATCCGTCCGCCGCGTCGATTCTTGCACTTTTAGCCCCCTCGTTACCAGAGTTGGGTGAGGATCCCGATGGCCAGAGTAAGCCCCATAGCCACCAGCATAGCGGCCACCGAAGCGGCCTCCCATGCGTAGTCGTTCAGACGTTCTTCATTCACGTTTTGCACTCCTTGACCTGCACCTGTTGCCCCTTCTTTACACGAGGTTCCCGTTGCGACCGCGGGGGTCGAACCGAGTCCTTGCGTGCTTTTGCCGGTGCCTGCCTCTTCGTACCTTTTTTCGCCACAATCCCTCCATGTGCAAGAAATCAATGAGCGGCCCATCCGCTCACAAATTAGTGACAAATAAGTGACGGAATAAGCACGACAGATATTTTGCATTTTTTCATGTTTTTGTCAATACTTTAAGGGGACTGCAAAAGTGTTTTCCTTGCATTTGCAATGCTATTTTAATACAATTGTTGAGCTATTTTTTTGGCTTTTTTATGGGATTTTTCCGCAAAGCAGCTAGTGGTCCTGGAAACAATTATATCGCTCTCGACATAGGTACGGAGTATGTAAAAGCCCTTTTGTGCTCGCCTGAAGGTACGAAGGCACGAGTACTTGGCACGGGAAAAAAAAGACAAAAACTGGGAGAAATGCAAAGCGGAGCGGTAACCGATATAGCGGCAGTTATTAATAATTGTCAGGACGCTATTCGCGATGCCGAAAAAATGGCGGGTACGAGCGCCAATCAGTTAATAATGGGTATTGCCGGCGAGCTGGTTAAAGGGGCTACTACAACAATAAACTATACAAGACGAGAGCCCGACACCAAAATCGACCTGGCCGAGCTGAAGAATATTGTTCATAAAGTGCAATGGAAAGCTTTTGACGAAGTAAGAGCGGAGCTTGCATATGAAACGGGATACAATGAAATTGATGTAAAACTGGTAAATGCGGCCATTGTGGATGTAAGAATTGACGGATATAAAGTGTCGAATCCGCTTGGTTTTCAGGGGAAAGATGTAACCATAAGCATTTTCAATGCTTTCGCGCCTCTTGTTCATTATGGTGCTTTACAAACAATCGCCGCTGAACTTGGCATGGAATTATTGGCTGTAACAAGCGAGCCATATGCGGTTGCAAGATGCATGGGATTTGAAGACGGAGGTAATTTTAGTGCGATTTTTATTGATATTGGCGGGGGGACGACCGATCTCGCCGTTGTCAGGTACGGATCCGTGGAAGGAACGAGAATGTTTACTTTAGGTGGTCGCACTTTTACAAAGCGACTGGCTCAGGCACTAAATATATCTTTTGAAGAAGCGGAAGAAATTAAGTTGGCTTACAGCGATGAGAAATTGGAAAAACAATCGCACAGAATTGTGCGTGAAGCCATGAAAAGCGATTGTGAGGTTTGGCTTAGCGGTGTGGCGTTAACCCTGAGCGAATTTGAAAATGTGGATGTACTGCCATCCAGAATATTGCTTTGCGGAGGAGGATCCAATTTGCCCGAAATTAAAGAAGTTATGGACAGTCGCGAATGGATTACGCAACTTCCCTTTCCCAATAAGCCGCATATTTCATTTATGCATCCAAAAATGATTACTAATGTTATTGATGAGACAAAATCTCTTGGAAGCTCGCAAGACATAACACCTATGGCGCTGGCCAATATTGCCCTTGAATATATTAGTGAAGAACAAATTTTATCGAAATTGTTGAAAAAAGTAGTAAGATTAATGCAGATTTAATTTTCCAATCATCAAAATGAATCCAAGCAAAAAAGAAATAATGTCCAAGAAAAAAGTTGGGGAGTCTAAAAAAGACGATAATTTAAAGGTGAAAAAAGCTGTTCGTAAAAGCAAAAAAGTTCTGTACATAGAACTTGATGACGAAGTAACATCGATTTACGATAGACTAAAACAAATTCGCATGAAAAATGTGTATTTGGTTGTGCCCAAGCGCGCGATCCTTTTTCAAAGTATTGTTAATTTAAAGATTTTGAAACGCAAAGCCGAAGATTTGGGTAAAAACATTTACATCATTACGAACGACCAAAACGGGATTCACCTCGCCGCGAAAATAGGCCTGCCCGTATACGATAAAATCGAGGGGCACGAGCATCCTTCACTTGTTAGTGGAAAATTTAAAGATGAAGGCGGCGACATTACTCCCCTTAAAGCAAGTATAAACTCAATTGGGGACGACACTCCCATAAAGCGAAAAGAAAAAAAATTTTCAATAAGTGAATTGATTCGTAAAAATCAAAAATCCCTGTTTGGAAAGCTAAAAACGGGAAGCAAGGCAAATGCGTCGAACGCGGTAAAGCAACCTGCCAAACCGAAAAAGAAGAATAAAGACGATCGTGGAAAGCTGGTCTTGGTAGCGCCAAACAGACACGCGCTAGTGACGCTGGTTGTCATTAGCGTCTTAATTTTAATGGTTATTACTTACATTGCATTGCCGGGCGCGACTATTGCGGTGACACCCGAATCCAATGTAATTGATACTTCCGTGAACGTCACCTTGGCCGACATTGATAAAAACAGAGCCGAGCTTGACACTCATCCCATAAACATGATTCCAAGCTATGTGATTACGACGAAAATTGAAAAAGCCATAACCTATCAGGCTACCGGAAAGGAATTTCGAGGCGAAAACGCCCGCGGGAAGATTCGCATAATTAACGAGAGTGGAAATGAATGGCCTTTGGTTGCGGAAACTCGTTTTCAAAACGCGGACGGCCTGGTGTTCAGAATTAAAAGTCCGGTAACTGTTCCGGCCGCGGGAGGCGAAAACCCGGGCTCTTTGGAAGTTGACGTGGTCGCGGATGAACGGGATGCTTTTGACCAGATTATCGGTGATAGAGGTAATGTTAAGACAGGAGAAAAGTTTTTTATCCCCGGTTTAAGCAGTGCCAATCAAGAAAGGCTTTATGCTGAAGCTTCGTCCGACTTTGGATCCGGCGAAACTATTGTGATTAAGAAAATTTCAGCGGAAGACATTGAAGCCGCGCGCAACAAAATGATCAATGAATTGCGGGGCTCGGTAGAAGCCGAATTGCAGGCCAATGTCGCTGAAAGAAATTCTGTTCAAAAAACTAATCTTGAATTGCTAAAAAGTCCGCAAGCCTTTATTACAAGCGAGCCCGAGGTTTCTATTCCCCCAAACCTTGAAGGTCAAAAACTGGAAAGCTTCGAGGTTAAAGGGTCTATAGTCGCGAGTGGCGTAGCTTATAACAAAGACGACCTTCTTGGCATTTTAAAGAGTGAATTGACCATTAAGAAAAATCCACAAAAGCGCTTATACCAAATTGAGGAAGATAGTTTAAGCTACAAAGTTATTGAAACTAATGAAGCGGCCGGTAAAGTTAAAATAACGGCCACTCTTAAAGGTATCGAAGAATACGACATTTCGCCGGACAGGCAAAACGGTGAACTTTTAATTAAAACCATTAAGGAGCACGTGTTAAATATGGACATTGAAGAAGCCGAACTATGGATTCAAAATCTTCCCCAAATTGACAAAGTCAATATTGACAGTTGGCCTGCCTGGGCTCCATCAATGCCGGGCATTCCGGATAACATTAAAATTGTGGTGCAAAGATCCTAGACCCCATTCTTTGACAGGCCATGATAATTATTATTTAGAATAATTTTATTATTTTTTAATTGTTTTGCGTAATGATTTTTTAACGTATTCATTTAATGAGATTTATTATGCAAAGACGAATTATAGCGAATGGTATTTATCACGTTTACAGTCGAGGCAATCAACAAATGGTTATTTATAAAGATGGGCGAGATTACGAGAAATTTTTAACAAAAATGGATTTTTATTTGAGCAACCTTCCAATTGAAATCCATGCTTATTGCCTGATGCCCAACCATTTTCATTTGCTGATACAGGAGTCATCTGACTCTGAAAAAGTCGGGTTCCCCTTTATTTCTATATTTATGAGTCGTCTTTTAAGTGCTTACGCTAAATACTTTTGCGCCAAATATAAGCATAGCGGCCATGTTTTTCAGGGGCGTTTTAACAGTCTGTTAGTTGATAAACCTGACTATTTAAAAACCCTAATATACTATATTCATGATAATCCGGTTCGAAAATCAATTGTGGAAAAAGCAATAGATTGGCCTTATTCAAGCGCACATTTGACTGTGTCTTAATATTTTTTAATATATTTTGGTTGGTTTGTCAAAGAATGGGGTTGCAATTTAGAAAAAAGAGAGCATAATGAAAGTGACTTAATAAAATCATATGATATCAAGTCATCCCGCACCGGCGGAAAAACCAGGGAAAATAAGCATCCACCCCGGAGAAGAAATAAAAAGCAGATTCAATGCCGAAACTGCCGATGTGCTGAATCGCATTCAACGAGGTGAAGCGCGCGAAGTGTTGGCTGAATTGCCTGAAATGGCTGATACCATTGATAAAGTAAGAGTTGCTTGCCATTTGGTATGGAAGGGAAAGACCGATGCGCTTTTAAGCTCAGGTTTGCTTGATGAAATGAAAAAGGATGAAAAGGAAGAAGTGTACACGACAATTGTCCTAAGCGGTATTGATATTCAGACAATTGGAAGTGAATGGGGCGATTTCCTTGATGACATTGATGACATTGATGAAATTGATGAATAAGTTCATTTTTCAGCCAAAATCTGTTATAATTTGCTAATGCAATTTTTTGATAATTCCAAGTAAATGTCCGAAAACAAAAAGAAAGATAAAGAAATAATCAACGAATCAGATTTAAATGGATCAGAAACGGCTAAAGAACTCATTTTAGTCGATGCTGAAACACGGGAAGTCGCAGATGCCATATACGCCCAATTACTGCAATCCGGCGTATTAAATGAAGTAGATGAAATCTATCCGCGGCTGGACCCTGCAGTGATTGAAGTGGAAGAGCTGGAAGACAGAAAAAAAGAATTGCGTGAGTATTTTGAGCAGATTCCATTTGTAATTATTATGGACGATGAAATAATGATTGTTCGGGGTTTAAAACGTATGATGGATCGGCTTAAACGAAATACAAAAGACAATGTGCAAACTTTTACCGACCCGCGGCAGGCTCTTGAAGTCATAGCTGATTTGCCTCCTTTTAGCGTAATTATCAGCGACAATAATATGGGATTGAATAGCATGGGTTTTGAAGGACGGCAGATTGCCAAAAACACTTTTGAAGAGCGCTCCAAAAAAGGAATTTCATTTATAATTCATAGCGGCGACTCTGAAGACAAATTTAAAGAAGGATTGGAAGAAGGCTACATTGACGCTTTTTTTGATAAAGGATTCAGCGAAATCAGCACCTTGAAGGGGCAATCCCGCATTGCGCAGGTTTTTTTGGATAAGGTAATAAAGTTGAAGAAAGTGGATGGATAGTGCTAGGATGTAGTATCTTAATAAAATCCTATGCCAAAATATGATCCCGGCATGATGCCGCAAGACTCGCAAAACAACGGAGACCCTTTTGTAAAGCGTAATAAAAGTAGGAAAGTTGTCGGGATTGGATCACTGATTGCGGTTTTAGCGATAGGTGGAGTCGTGGCGATGCTGTTTTTCCTTTTTTATCCTGAATATCAAAACTCGCAAATTATTAAAAACGGAGTCGAAACTACAGGGGTTGTAAAATCTGTGAATGAGACCGGATCAACATATAATGACCAACCGCAAATGAAAATTGTGTTAGATGTTGAAGGGCCAAGTGGCACATATGAAGCGGTTACGCGCATGATTGTGTCGTTTAGTAATCTGCCTCGTTTGCAACCCGGGGTGCGCGCGAAGGTTTTTTATGACCCCGAGGATTTGTCGAAAGTGGCGATTGAAAGCGTGGAATGGGGTTCTGCGGGCGGTGTGGTTGAATTGTCCGAAGAAGACTGGCAAGAATTTCAGGAGTTTCAGAAATGGAAAGAAATGCAGCGGGAATAGGTAAAAAAATATTTGTAAGCTGCATAAATTGATTTGTGCTATTTTTTGTGGGTTTTGTCAAAGAATGGGGTTGACATTTGAGGGATTTTGTGTTACACAGAAATACTAACTAAATATATTAATATATAATGAAAGCTTTCTTACGAATATTGGTGATTGTTGCGATACTGGCCGTTGCGCTTTATTTTCCTTTAAGTGCCATTTTGCGGGTATCCAGCGCAAATGCCGAACCAGCTCCGGCTGAAG
>WJJQ01000018.1 GCA_014729615.1 Candidatus Peregrinibacteria bacterium
ATATATAAGTGATATCTGCTACCCATACCTGATGCGGTATACTTGGTTGTATGTTGCTTATCAGGTTCTTATACACACGGAATCGATGTGAGGAATTGGTTGTTTTGCACTTTCGTTTCCGTTTTTTCACGAGCAGATCATTCGCCCGAAGAATATCAAAAAAGCGATCCCGTCCCATAGTAATGCCATTGTGCTTCAGACGCTCTGAGAGCATCTCTAACAGCTTTCTACCGCCAACCCTGGGTTGTCGTGCCCTGATAGCGTTTACTTGCTTCACAACCGCTTTCTCTTCGTCTGCATGGCGTTTCTTTCGTTTAATACCTTGGTAATAGGCTTGGCGTGAATAGCCAAAGAATCGACATATCCGCTCAAGACCAATGCGTCGTTGCGCAGATTGCTTGAACCTATGCTGAGCGATCCTCACGGCTTCTCGCCATACTTTTTTTTTAAATCGCAATCCAGATGTTCGTTGGCCGCTTCTATAAGCGACTCATACATAACATTTTTCATATGGGAGTCAGAAAGTGCTTTTTCTAAATCGCGAACCCGGTTCTTCAACAATTTCAGTTGATCTTTTTCCTCTGGTGTTTGCACGTGTACCACCTTTGCAAGTAAATGATTTTTACCAAATTGTCGCAGCCATTTTTGAATTGTATCAGCACCGCCTATGCCATAGCGCCTCCGCGCAGCTCCAATACTTATAGCTGCTGATTCTATCTCAGAGACCACATGTCGTTTAAACGCTATGCTATAGCGTATGACATTCGGCCGTTCTGTGCGCATTCCATCCAATATACACTCCTTGTGGCTATAGTTGTTATCAACACTATTATCCACCACTACACGCGTGCACGCGCGCGCGAGGGGGACCTTGCCTTTACGGCCGGGAAAGATATCCACACGCCCATCCTGTCTCCTGACTCCGACGAGCTATGGGGGTGGCCCATTCTCGTCAGCACCCAGGATGGGGCCCCGTGTGGATATCCGTCCCTGCTTCGTGCTGACATATACGGTAAACATAATTCCGGACGGCAGGTACCCTTCACCATTCACCCCTCACCCCTCACCCTTCACCCTCTTGACCGCCAAAGCCTTGGCGACGGCGGTTCCACCCTTCCACCCTTCCCTCCCATACGCGCTAACTTAAGCTTGACGGCAAAATAGGCAAATTTTATATTGTTCACGTAACATGTTTTAAGGAGGAGTGCAAAATGTACGAAAATATTGGCGATATTGATTCAAATGATAGTGATTGGGCATATCTTATAAATTTTTTGCCGGACGATTGGGAACAAATGTCATACAATACAGGCGCACTTAAAAGATGTCGGAATTTTCCAGATGCGCAATCACTACTTCGAACATTGTTAATCCATCTTGTTGACGGTTGTTCGCTTAGAGAGACCGCCGTAAGAGCAAAGATTGGCAATATCTCTAATGTATCTGACGTAGCACTATTAAAAAGGCTTAATTTATCTGGCGAATGGTTTCGCTGTATGGCCGAAAAATTAATGAGCAATACCATAGATAAAAAAGCAATAAGTTTATTTCCAATGGATTTTAAAGTACGATTAGTTGATGCTACTTGTATAAGTAAACCAGGTAGCGCAGGAACAGATTGGAGAATACATTACAGCATTGATTTACCATCATTATTTTGTCACGACCTGAAAGTAAGTGATCATACCGTAGGAGAGACATTTAAAAATTTTAATATTGAAAAGTCATTTGTTTATATAGGTGATCGAGGATATTGTCATCGTGCAGGGATATATCATGTTGTAGCAAATGATTCAAATGTAATTGTTCGCATAAATCAGACTACGTTACCATTATTACATGATAAATGTAATAAATCATTCAATTTATTAAGACATTTGCGAAGCCTTAAGCCTAATAATATTGGTGATTGGCCTGTCAGGTTTGAATATAATAATGAATGGGTTCGCGGCCGTGTATGTGCTATAGGCAAAACAAAAATCGCAACAGAAATCGCTCGTAATAAAATAATCGCCGAAAGAAAACGTAAGCAGAAAGAAATTATACAAGAAACATTGGAATATGCTGGTTATATTATTGTTTTTACTACTATTCCGATAGTTTATCTTGGCGCTGCTACAATTTTGGAAGCATATCGCGGTAGGTGGCAAATAGAGCTTGTATTCAAAAGATTAAAATCACTATTAGAGCTTGGTCAATTACCAAAAAAAGATCCACCGGGCGCAAAATCATGGCTATATGGAAAAATATTCTGTGCATTGTTAATAGAATCTCTCATAAGCTCAGGAGAGCGTTTTTTTCCCTGGGGATATCCGATTAAAACGGAAGCGAATTAACTCGCGATGCCATTGGAGAGAAACTTCATTTATGAATCGCATTCTGAGCAATGCAGTTAATCCAAGGTTAAAACTATCTGACAGTATTGAAAAATGGCATACTATATCAAATGGGCTGAGTGAAGGAAGAAGGCGTCGACTACGCCAAATGTGGGGATTGTGCTCACATTTAAGTAAAGCTTAAGTTAGCGCGTATGGGGTGCCAGGGTTCTATATCTCCCGACGGTAAACTGGTGACGCATAACCAGAGCGGGCATACAAAATGCATTATTC
>WJJQ01000019.1 GCA_014729615.1 Candidatus Peregrinibacteria bacterium
AAATAAAACCTTCAGACAGTATTCTTTATGGAGATTTGAAGGAATTGCTTAATGCCATGGAAGCAAAAATTGAAGATTAAAGTTTACTAATATTGCTAAATATTCAACAAATCATCAATACTTTCAAGCCCGTTCCTTTCTTTTTTATTCTCTTTATTTTTTGGCATAAGATTACGTAATTTTTCCTCAAATTCATTTATACTTAATCCGGTTTCGATTTTACCATCTATTAAAGTATTGGGTCCGAGCCCGCAAAATCCCAGGCATCCTGTGGTTTCAACGATTACGTCATCTTTTGGAGATGGTCTGTCTGCTCTTGTACAGCAGGTTTTTTCGGCCGCTTTAATGTAATCGCGGGAAAAATTTTCAAGGCAATGACGACCGCAACAAATTTTTACAACCTTTTTATTTTCTGACATGCAATTTTTTTACAATAAGAAAATATATAAAAAAACACACAAATTTTCAAGGCGCACTTCCCAAATAATGATAAAAGTGTTATAATTTAAAGATTATTTAAGGCAATTAAATGCCAAAAAAACTCAAAATCCTAATACTATTGGTATTAATCATCGTATTAATACCTACAATTATAATGGCAGCACCCCCTCCGGGAGCCACCACTGCGCCCTATACGGTTTCATATAGTGGTAAACTGGCCGATTCAGGAGGTACGCCTATTACAACCGGTCAAAATATTAGATTCAGCATTTGGAGCGATAACGACGTAGACGCCTCAGATTACCTTGGTACGGGCGCAATCGACGTAAGCTCAACCGGATATGAGGGATGGCAGGAAACACATTCCATTACTCCCGACGCAAACGGAATTTTTCATGTTCAATTGGGTTCAATCAATACTTTGCCCAACTTCAACTCGTCAAATCACCTTTACGTGCAAATAGAAGTCAAACCGGCGGGGGCTCCGGATACCGGTTATGAAGTGCTCGATCCCGATGGTAACACTGCCAATACCACCGACAGACACGCCATAAATTCAAGCATGTTCGCGGTCAATTCAGACACGGTGGACAATGCCGACACGGGTACGGATCCCGGAAATATTCCTGTTTTAACACCTTCCGGCACATTGCCGATTTCAACAATACCCGGGGGGACTGAATCAGATTTATTTATTATCGATTTCAATAACGACGCTACCGCTGCGGACAATATTGCCATTCAGTTTGGAGAATTGCTTGGTAAGATACTTGAATACGACTTAACAAACGGCTATTTCAACTTTAATGATTCGGTCAATGTAACAGGCGATTTATCGGTTACCGGAAGTTTTACAACGACTGGGGGATTGGATTTCTCATCTGCAACAACCTTCAGTATTCGCGAAACAGCAGACGTCCTTACAGCCGATTGCGCGAGAGTTAATGAAATTATTCTGGATACAACGGCAAATGTAATTTACAAATGTACAGCCATAGGAACGCCCGGTACATGGGTACCAACCGGTAGCAACACATCTCAGGCAAAATCCATTTATTTGCAACCCGAATATCCGAACGCGACCGTTTTTGCCGACCTTACCGACAACAAAGGCAAACTGGAATCCTCGTTTGTTGACACGGACGGTCAACCCGGAAATGAAAATATCAATTTTTATCAATGGACTACCAGACAATCTTCAATGCAAGACATAGATATGATTATTCGTGTGGACTTGCCTCAAGGTTTCCAATCTTTTGATACAAATCCTATTGAAATCGACTATAAAACTTTCGACACAAATACTTCAAACAACAAAGTTGACGTTTTTCTTGAAGATACTACCGGGACATCGGTATCTTTAAACAATTCAGCTGATCTCGTTTCATCCACATGGAATTCTTCAGTCATTACTTTCAACGGAGTCCCCACTTTCACTGCGGGAGAAGCAATTACTCTAAAAATAAAATTATCGGCAAACAATGCCGGCACGGCTCAAATAGGCCGTATCAGACTTAATATAATATCAACATAAATTCATATATATAATTTTTAACCAAAAATAAATATGAAAAAAACAATGTTAAAAACGCTGGCAATTACCATTATTGCCACAACAGTACTGGCGCAAACCGCCGGTGCCAGAATTCTGTTTCAGGATGACGACTTTGACGACGTTTATTCTGACGGAATACTTTTGGATTCAGACGGTTCGGGATCCGTAAACACTGAAATCCAGTTTGGTAATGATGCGATTCCCGCTGAAAACGGTGTAATTGAATGGGATATCGTCACCAACTCTTTCAATTTCACAACCGGTGACGGTACAGATACAACTGTAAATGTTGATGGTGACCTAAACGTTTCCGGTGACCTTGATATCACTAATTTGACTCCAACCGGAGTGGTCGATTTAACGGGCGCTACATCTGTACAACTTAAAGAAACATCTGATCACACAACTGAAGCTTGTACAGTTATCGGTGAAGTGATTTTCAACACAGCAAATAATAATTTATATGCTTGTACTGTTGTTGGGACTCCCGGTACATGGGCGCAAATCAGTCAAGAAACACTGGACGAAGCATATGCCGCCGACAATGACGGTACAATTACAACAAACAACGGCAACTTCGGTGTTGACGCAGGTACAGGTTCAATAGATTTCGACAGTTCGGCTTTCGATTTAACAACAACCGGCAATGCGACAATTGGTACAGGTGGCAGTTTTTCCGTTACAAGTGGAGGAACGGTAACATTTACCGACGCTAATATTACAGGCGTTCAGTTATCGGTTGCCGACACTGCCTGGACAGGTACGTTTGCTACAGTTGGTATTGTTGATAACATGAACGATTTAAGGGAAGACGTTGACCTTTTCTACTCTACTGCAAACGGTGAAGGAGCAAGTCTTGTTGGAATTGACTCAACAGCTACTTATACAAACTTTTCTCCTTTAAGTAATGATGTTCAGTCCGCGCTTGAAGCGATTGATCTTGCTTTAGGATCCACAAACAATGCTAGAAATGAAGTGCTTGTGTTTAATCCTGAATATCCCGACGCTGTAGTTCATCAAGATTTGACCAACAACAAAGGTAAACTTGAATCGGAATTCGACACATTGAATGACGTTAATTTTTATAGATGGACTACAAAAAAACCATCCGCGCAAGACATTGATGTCAGATTCAGATTCCCTTTACCAAGTGACTTTAATGACATTAACGATTTCACAATTGATTACAGACTGGGAAATGCCGCTGAAGACCAAGTTGATGTTACTGTCAGAAATGCAACGGACGATGACATTTGCGGAACTGTTTCAGGTACAACAGTTGGAGGGTGGCAAACAGCTACTATTGCTGAAGCTACTCTTGAAGGAGGATGCGTATTTGATCCGGAAGATTTGATTGAAGTGTCTGCCAAATTAACTACCGATAACTCTGCGTCAGCCAGAGCGGAAGTTGGAAGTGTTTCTATAGGATACGACAACTAATGGATAATTTTAAAAAGTCCCGCGGCTTTTATAAAGCTGCGGGGCTTTTTCTTTGAAACAAAATCCCTTATAATCAGTTATAATGATTAGCATTATTACAAATCTATGAAAAAATTATTCACATTTCTTTCCGTTTTCTTACTTGTCATTTTTAGCGCCGGGACTTCATTGGCACAATTTAATGACCTTGCGAACACGCATCCCAATTACGTTGCGATTACTTATTTAAATGAAGAAGGAGTCATAAATGGATACCCCGACAACACCTATCAACCCGAGAAACTGGTAAACCGTGTAGAAGCTTTAAAAGTAATATTAGAGGGTAATAGTATTGAAATAAACGATCCTGAAAGCACAAATTTCACCGATGTGAATCTTGCCGATTGGTTTACAAAGTATATTGAAACCGCGAAAGGACTTGGCATTGTCGAAGGTAATCCCGACGGCTCTTTCGCTCCCGGAAGAGACGTGATTAAAGCCGAGTTTTTAAAAATGCTCTTAATGACGAATCATTTTAAAAAAGAAAAATGGGAAGCAATGTCACTTTTCAACGACATTCCCGAAAATGAATGGTATACACCCTATATGAATTACGCCGGGCAAGCTGGTTTAATTATGAAAGATGAAGATGGTAATTTGAATCCCGCCGAAAAATTAAACAGAGGAGAAGTCGCTGAAATTATGTATTTAATGACGGTTATTTTACATGCCGACGACACTCAATTTTTAGTTAATCAAGCCGAAAGACAAATGGCCCAAATAGATTTGTATATAGACAGCAATAATCCATCAGCCGCCAAAAGAGCGGCCGAATTGGCGGTAGACATGACTCAACAGGCCTACAAAAATTTACCCGAAGATTCAGTAGTTATAGGTGCCGCTAAAATTGCGCGTGCTTATGATTTTGTAATGAACGCGTTCATTTCAGCGGTTGCCGGTGATGATGAAGCCGCCAAAGATTGGGCGAACCAGGCCAAAGAAAAGGCCGACGAGGCAATTGCGGTCAATCAAGATGTTAAGACGCTTGCGGAGCACGTAAAAAACAGAGCGGACGAGATCCTTTCTCAATTGTAGCTGATTTTTGGCGATAGCCTTATTAAAAGCTCTGGCACAGTTTATATAAAAAATATATAAATTATGCTAGTGAGACAAAAGGTACCCTAAAAAACGCTTTTTCGGTTTGCAATTATCATTAAACCGATGCCTTTTTGCATTTTTTATGGTATAATAGTGTGATAAACAAAACCAAAATAAACACAAATGGTACCCCGAAAAATAACTGCGATATTTGCATTTCTTTGCGTTCTTCTGGCGAATGCGCAGTTGGTGCATGCTCAAATGGGGCAAAGCGCAAGTTACTCGCTTGAAGTAGCAGACACAACAAACTCGGGCTCCACAGGCGAATCAGCTAATTATAAAAGTGACTCGATTATTGGTGATCAGCTCGATGGCAAAAGCCAAAGTGACAGCTACACTCTATGTTCGGGCTTTATTGAAGAAACCTCTTCCGGATGTGAACAAATCTCATCACCTCCTCCTCCCCCACCTCCTCCCCCACCCCCCTCCGGCGGTGGCGGTGGCGGCGGTTCAGCGGGCGGAAGGCCTGATCCTCCCACTCCGATCGATCCTGTTGAAATACCCGAGCCGGAACCGGATCCCGTGCCCGTACCTGAACCAACTCCCGAGCCGGAACCGACAATCCCGCCTTTTGTTGAAGAACCCGAGCCGGAGCCAACCTCTTCGCCACAGCCAACACCGTCACCCATTATTCCCGAACTGCGACCCGCGGCTCCCGAACCACCTGCTCCGGATTTAATAACACCTATAACTGCACCAATTTTTATTAATCCAATTGGACAAATTAATTCATACGCCACGCAACTGTTCTTGGAAACGCCTTATGATGAACCATATTGTGGAGGACGTATTTGCTATGGCGTGCCATCTTCTTATAGCGTGAAATTAAGATCTGCCGCGCCTGAATATCTGGCCTCTGCGCAGTCAGAACCTGTTAGTTTGCCTTCTATTCCTTTGGCGATATTAATAATTACAGCGCTCACATTATTTATTTCGCTTTATAAAGGAGAACGATTTAAATAGAAATAAAAACTTGTAATAGTTATTATAACGATTCGTATAAATAGACAGTTCGCGAATGTTATTATTCATAATTAAAAAAAGCATGATTTCAAGAAATAAATTAATTGCGGCGGGAATATCATTGGCTGCAATAACTGCGTTATCTGTACCGGCTCTGATGGTTTCAGCGCAAACCGATAATGTCCAAAAACAAAGTGGTATGGAACAACAAATTAATTGGGAAGAATCCGATTTCGAAGAAATTCAAAGCCACATACTTGAAAGGCTGGATTCTCAAATCGGCAATCTTCAAGAACATCGAAATGAAGTTGCTGCCGCGCAAAGTAAAGATGATTTACTTAACATCAAAAAAGAAAACATGAAGGAACGGCTCAATGAGTTGTCGATCAATATAGATGGAGCGTCATCACCTGAAGAACTGAGACAAATTCAAAAACAGAATTTTCATGGAGCAAAAAAAGGCCTGAAACAAGGCATTAAAGAAGCACGAGAATGGAGACGGCAAAATGGACCCATATTTAATTCCGAGTCTTAATTGGGGGTTAAGACACCCGCGTTTCGCCCCGCTCCCTTTACAATAATAGGGTGCGGGGTATTTTAATTGTATTGCGCACGGCCTTGTAAAGCCCGCGATAAAGTTATTTCATCCGCGTAATCCAGGTCACCGCCCACGGGTAAGCCCCGCGCTATTCTAGTAATTTTTATGTCAAAAGGTACAAGCTTTTTCATTAAGTAAAGCGCGGTTGTTTCACCTTCCATGCCCGGGTTTGTAGCCAGAATAACTTCGATTTCTTTATTTTCATCCTCTATCGAAGGTAAAGCATCTTCTCCTTTTAATTGATGAATTCTTTCCAGCAATTCGGCCATTTTTAAATGTTCGGGGCCGATTCCGTCTACCGGCGATAAAGCTCCATGTAATACATGGTAAACCCCTTTGAACTCACCTGTTTTTTCAAGAGCTACAACGTCAAGAATTTCTTCCACAACGCAAATTTGGCGCGCTTCGCGCGCCCCATCCACACATATTTTACACAAGTTATCTTCTGACAAATTCCAGCATTTACCGCAAAATTGAATCCCTTTTTTCAAATTGTTCACGGCATCGGCCAGGCCCTGAATCCTTTTTTCGGGAGAATGCAACAAATGCATGGCCAGACGCTGAGCCGATTTGGGCCCAATGCTTGGCAGTTTTGAAAACTCATCCACCAGGTCCTGAATTGATTTTGGTAAAAATGAAGACATCAAACACAACCTTACATATATTATTGACAAAAGTCCATATTAAAGGCATACTGCGCCCTCAATTTAACCAAAAAAAATGTCATTAGATGTCTTAACCGATTTACCCGACGACGAAGTGGCCGGTGTACTGGAATACGTGGAATTCATGAACAATCTTTCCCTGGTCAGACTCAACGATATAAATTCTGAAAACGTTCCGGAAAGAGACAGGCCTTTCATTGAAAATTTGAAATACATGGCCGAGGTCGATCCTGAAATAGTTCACAGAATGGCGGTTATTAATCATAAACTAAAAGGGTCTTTGCGTATTACCCAACAAGAAGCGACGGAAATGCTTGAGGTATTAAAAAGAAAAGGATTTTATCAAACAGGTCTCGATTTAAGCGGAATGACATTTACCACGCTGGATTTATCCGAAGGCGTTATCGGTCACACACTTGACCTTCGCTTTACCACCATGAGAGGAATTTGTAATTTAAAGCATTCAATTGTTTACGGATTCTATTTGGACGAAGGAATGAGAAGAAACAATAAATTATATTTCATTGGTGGACAAAAAGAAATACAGCGCACCCAGTCTATCAAACCGGCTTCTTTCAGTATTCCGGTAACATTTGACGATGAGGAAAACGAGCCGATGGAAGAACAAGGTAGCGAAGACAGAAAAACACTTGGCTACGGCGAAGAAGAACGAATGACAACACCGGGAATCCCTTTACCTGCAAAATATAGCAGGCCCCCAAAGCGTCCCAGCATGCCGCCCAGACAAGTTACGTTGCCAAAACCATCTAAAGTTCCGACGCTTGATTCATCACTATTACACCCGCTAAACGAATCCAATCAACCCGGTTTAATAAGAAAAGCTCCACCAAAACCTCCCAGGCCACCACGACCCGTACGTCAAACAGCCAGAAGAAGCAAATCAATGCCACCAAAAATTAATAGAATCAGTCATTGGCCGGGTCCCGATACTTCTAAAATTGACGATTCCTGGGAATAATCAAAGTGCCTGCCTTCCCGTTAGCCGCAAAAATTCCGTACGCGTATTCAGATCTTTTTTAAACCAGCCTCGCAACGACGATGTAACCACATTGCTGTTTTGTTTTTCCACACCGCGCGCCATCATGCAAAAATGTTTGGCCTCAATAATCACGCCAACTCCTTTCGCATTCAAGATCTCGTCCAAAGCCTTGGCTATTTGACTGGTCAATCTTTCCTGATTTTGAAGTCGTCTGGCATACATTTCAACCAGTCGGGGAATCTTCGATAAACCAATAATCTTGCCGTTTGGAATATATCCTACATGAGCTTTTCCCAAAAACGGCAACATATGATGTTCACATGTACTGTAAAACTCTATGTCCTTCACTACAATCATTTCGTCATAAGCTTCATCTCCAAATACTGTTAACACATCTTCCGGTTTTTGTCCGTAGCCGCTGAACAATTTTTCATATGCGGCAATAACACGCCTGGGGGTATCTTTCAGTCCTTCGCGTTCCGGATTCTCTCCAATATGTTCAATTAACTGTTTAACCAGTTCCCGCGGATCATTCACGAGGATTACTTAATGAATTATGCAATACACTATGAAGCGGCACTGCGTGCAAGGATTTGTCTTCCTGTAACCTTATTACTATTAAAGGATCATCCGTACTCAACAAACCAATATTTTTTACATGATTAACAACCATTCCAACGTCACCATCTTTATTTACATAATGTACACCAACCATCTTACTGGCTATTCTAATAAGAATTATTCGTCTCGGCAAATCGGATTTATAATCTTCAATATCACTTGTATAGTTTGTCAAAAAATCCATCAAATGTTTATAAAAAGCCAAAAACACTTCTTCTGAATTTTCTCTGGCAATTGTTGTCATAAGTTTAATTATCTGAGCTTGGTCCAAAGAATGCAAAACTTCTTTATTTAGAAGAGCCATTCCTGCATTTATAAGGTCGAAATCATTTTCACCATTATCGAATTGATCAAACAATTCCTTGGCTTTAACAATATTTCGCAAACTTTTTCCTGTTGAACTGTGTCTTTCGGAACACCCTTCATCACAAGTTGAATCATCAATAACTCTGTGTACGCTGGTATTCACAAAATTCAAAAAAGATTGAAAAGACTGGTCTACTTTACAGCGTTCTTTTGCCTTGAATATTTCACTTTGCATACGAAATTCACCTGACTCGGGTTCAGATCGAATAGGTTCCGGAACTGAACTGTCTGATAGTGGTCTTGATCCCATAAATAAGTACATTAAATTTTAGTTCTAAATTCAACTGTACTACATTTACCCAAAAAATCAATACCTTATTATGGAATTATGTAAAGTAACCATTCCATTCTTTTATTTCCAGCCTTTTGTCGGCGTTTCGAATCAGCGATGAAGCCACCAGCGACGCCACCTGCAGGTTTGTTATCAACGGAATGTTATAATCAACAGCTTTTCTGCGAATTACATAGCCATCTGTTATTTCTTCACGGCTATAATTTTTTGGAACGTTAATGACCAGATCAATCTTCTTATCGGCAATCGCGTCGGTAATTGTGGGTTTTTTCTTGCAACTGACTTTGTGCAGTTGAATGCTTTCAATTCCATGATCCTTCAAAAAATTATGCGTTCCTTCAGTGGCGTAAAGATTATATCCCAATTCTTTAAATTTTCTGGCCGAAGGCAAAAAATCCGCTTTATCTTCTGTTTTACCTATGCTTAAAAGAATGTCTTTTTTAGGAATTTTAAATCCAACCGAAATCATAGCTTTCAAAAACGCTTCATACATATCCTCACCGAAACAAGCTACCTCACCGGTCGATGCCATTTCCACACCCGAAACCGGATCGGCACCTTTTAACCTTGAAAATGAAAACTGCGGCGCTTTTACTCCCACATGATCCAGATCTAAAGTTATGTAATTTTGATCTCTGAAATATTTCAAATTCTTTTCGCCAAGCATAGCCTGTGTGGCGATTTCAATAAAGTTATATCCGGTAACTTTTGATGAAAAAGGGAATGATCTACTTGCCCTTAAATTACATTCTATTACTTTTATATCGTTGTTTTTCGCTAAAAATTGGATGTTAAACGGCCCGGTTATATTCAGTTCCGCCGCTATTTTTTTGGCCACCTCTTTAACCCGTCGAATAGTTTCAATATATAATTTTTGAGGAGGTAAAACTATCGTCGCGTCACCACTGTGTACTCCGGCATTTTCAATATGCTCCGCGATCGCGTAAATCAAAATGTTACCTTTTAAAGCCACGGCATCAATTTCAATTTCTTTGGCTCCTTGTTCAAATTTACTTACGACCACCGGCGCATCGTTCGAAATTTTTGTTGCTTTGCCCAAAAATTCTCGAAGCGCGTCGTCGTTATGAGCAACGCTCATAGCCGCGCCCGAAAGTACATAAGAAGGTCTTACCAAAACCGGATAACCGACTTTTTTGGCAAATTTTAAAGCTTCATTAATTGAAGACATTTCTTGCCATTTTGGCTGATCAACTTTCAAACGGTCGCAAAGCGCAGAAAATTTATGCCTGTCTTCGGCACGATCAATGTCTTTCGCTTTGGTTCCGTAAATTTTCACATCTTCATCTTTCAGTTTGTTTGCCAGATTATTTGGCACCTGCCCTCCAACAGAAACAATTATTCCGTTCGCTTTTTCTTTTTCATAAATATCCAAAACTCTTTCAAGTGAAAGTTCATCGAAATACAATTTGTCCGACATGTCATAATCGGTTGAAACTGTTTCGGGATTATAATTTACAATGATCGTTTCATAATCGGCCTTGGCAACTGTCTTAAGCGCGTTTACGCAACACCAGTCAAATTCAACGGACGTGCCAATGGCATAAGGTCCGCTGCCAAGAACCATAATCTTTTTCTTTTTAGATTTGAAATTCAAATCATCTTCATGACCATGATAAGTCATATACAAATAATTGGTTTTGGCCGGATACTCCGCCGCCATTGTGTCGATCTGTTTTACAACCGGATAAATGTCGTATTTCTTGCGTAATTGCCTCACGGTTTTTTCTGTTTTTCCTGTTGTGACCGATATTTGCTTGTCTGAAAAACCTAATTTTTTTGCGTCCAATAGAATATTTTGATCCAATTTTGAAGCCTTTTTCAGTTTTTTCTCATGTTTCACAATATTCTCCAGTTTGCCCAAAAACCATTCATCAATACCCGACAATTTACTTATTTTTTTTATATCCCAGCCCTTTCTTAAAGCTTCAGCTATTGCCACTATGCGGCGAGGAGTGGGATTTTTTATATCCTGTTCAATTTTTTCGGATGAGTACTTAATATTTTCATTTGCGACAAATCCGAATAAACCGATTTGAAGCATACGAAGACCTTTTTGCATTACCTCTTCAAAACTTCTTCCAAGAGCCATTATTTCACCGACCGACTTCATTTCGGAACTGATCAGTTGTGAAACTTTCCTGAATTTATCCAAATCCCATCTTGGAATTTTCAATGCAAGGTAGTCCAGAGCGGGTTCGAAACATGCTGTTGTATTTTTTGTAACGGCGTTTCGAAGCTCGGGCAATGAATATCCAAGAGCCAACTTTGCGGCGACATGCGCCAACGGATACCCCGTTGCTTTACTCGCAAGGGCCGAACTGCGACTTAAACGCGCGTTAACTTCAATAATTCTGTAATCTTCGCTCTTAGGATCAAGCGCGTACTGAATATTGCATTCTCCAATAATCCCCAAATTTTGAATTACCTTAATGGCGATTTCACGCAATTTATGATACTCCTTGTTATTCAAAGTTTGTGAAGGGGCGACCACAATACTTTCACCGGTATGAATCCCGAGCGGGTCAAAATTTTCCATGTTACAAACTGTAACGCAGTTATCATATGAATCACGCACAACTTCGTATTCTATTTCTTTCCAGCCTTTTAAATTTTCTTCAACCAGCACTTGCGGCGAATATGCAAAAGCCGTTTCTAACAGTTCTTGTAATTCCTTTTCATTGAATGCAAAACCCGACCCTTTTCCGCCAAGCGCGAAAGCCGCCCGCACTATCACCGGGAAGCCGATTTTTTTAGCCGCCTTCATGCCCGCTTCTATTGAATTACACGCCAAACTTTTCGGCACTTTCATGCCTATTTCTGTCATGGCTTTATTGAAAAGTTCCCTGTCTTCGGTTTTTTCTATTGTTTCAACGGGTGTTCCAAGCACTTGCACTTTGTATTTTTTTAAAATACCGCTCCTGTGCAAAGCGGTACCGCAGTTCAAGGCTGTTTGCCCACCAAAACTTAAAAGCAGGCCATCCGGTTTTTCTTTTTTAATCACTTCTTCAACAAATTCCGGATTAACCGGCAGAAAATAAATTTTGTCGGCCAGCCCTTTACTTGTTTGATTCGTAGCAATGTTTGGATTTATCAAAACTGTTTCAATTTTTTCCTCTTTCATTGCTTTAATAGCTTGAGAACCGGAGTAATCAAACTCTCCGGCTTCGCCGATTTTCAAAGCACCCGAACCTAGGATTAAAACTTTTTTGATATTTTTTATCAATTTGTTTGCCATATCAAAGGGGAGTATATCCAAAAAAAACTATATAAGTAAAGATCAGGTTTACATTTTTTATCGGCGCGCTTAAACTACGAAAAGTAGTGAATAATAAAATCCATGAAAAAATTAATTGCTTTAGCCTTTATTGCGACATTGATCATTAGCGGTTGCGCTAAAGATACCCGCTATGAACCTCTGGCAAAATGTCTTACCGAAAAAGGCGTCGTCATGTATGGCGGATTCGCCTGCCCTCATTGTCTTGAACAAAAAAGAGATTTCGGATCCGGCATTGATTTCATTAAATACGTGGAATGTGATTCAAGACATAAAGATTATGATGAAGAAGCTTGTAAAGCGGCAAATATTCAAGCTTTTCCAACATGGACTTTCCCCGGACAAGAGCCGATAGAAGGCCGTGTTGCACTTGAAGTTCTAGCTAAAAAAGCACTTTGTGAAGACACCCTCCCAACTGAAGACCAGTAAGCAAATAAAAAGATTCGCCAAATCTTTGGGTATTGATTTAGTCGGCGTCACACCTGCGGCTTCTTCCAAGTCAGCAGAAAATTTTTTTAAAAACTTCATCGACGAAAACCGTCATGGCAACATGTCTTATCTCGCCGAATACAAAAAGCGCCTTCAACCTTCCAATCTTCTCTCCACTGCCAAGTCAATCATTGTTATCGGTATTAACTATTATCGTTCGCAAGAAAATATTCCACGCGACCACGGCATTATTGCCAGGTACGCCCACGGCCGCGACTACCACAAAGTTTTGCGATCCGCTCTTAAAAAATTGGCTACCGCACTGGACGGCCAAAGCCGCATTTGTGTCGATTCCGCGCCCCTGCTCGAAAAATTTTACGCCATGCAAGCCGGCCTTGGTTTTATTGGCAAAAACACCACGCTCATTACCAAAGAATTCGGATCGTTTGTTTTGCTTGGCGAAATTTTAACCGACCTTGAACTGGATTACGACAAACCCGCAAAAGGAACCTGCGGCACTTGCACCCGCTGTCTTGACTCCTGCCCAACCAAAGCCCTGATCGGCCCCGGTCAAATGGATGCCCGCCGCTGTATTTCTTATTTGACAATAGAACACAAAGGCGAAATTCCCTCGGAATTCCATGCCCCCATGGGACGCCGCATTTTCGGCTGTGACATTTGCCAGGAAGTTTGCCCCTACAACCTTGCCTATGCAAAAAACGTCACTTTCCCCGGCCTAAAAAATTCAAAAATAGCTGGCTCTTCCGTGCCGCTTTCCGATATTGAAAGCATGTCCACAGACGAACAATTTTTAGCCAGATTCGCAGGCTCTCCCCTCATGCGCGCCAAACTTTCCGGCCTTAAGCGAAACGCCAAAATCGCCCGCGGCAACATTTCATAGTCTTCTATAAAACATAACCCTAATCAGCCAGTTTAAAAATTTAGGTTTTCATGCTATAATAACAAGAAACCAACACAACCGACAAATGGCAAGGAACCCAAAATACCTGCAACTGATTGAAAAAGCGCAAAACAGCGTGGAATACGGCGAAAATGCTGAATTTCACCAAGTGGTTGAAACAGCCAAGCAGGTGCTTTTAAGCGATGATAGCAGATCAAAAGAGATACTCGCAGCAATCAAGTCAATCAAAGAGTGGGTAAAAAAAGCCAGAGGAATCACAGGCGCACCCCCACCCCCACCCGACCATCCATCTGAAAACTCCAACCTCCCCGAAGCCCTTAAAGAATCCCTCGAACGCGCGCACGCCGAGGAGCTTGAAAAATGGCAGTGGTATGGCGTGCTGGAAACCAATGAAAACGGCAAGCTGAAATACACCGCCGACTACGACGGCACACACGAAAAAAACAACCAAGGCGAAAACTTCACAGGCCAAAGCTTCGAAGTCCCAACCATAAGCGAAGTCCTCACCCAACTGACGCCCGAACAAATCGAGTTAATCAAAGCAATGGAGGCAGCCGGCGAAGAGCCGCGCCTTCAATTGACCCCACTGGCGCTCAACATCAGAACACTGGCAGGCAAGCTTGACGTCAAAAAAGAAGCAATCGGCGAGCCTTTCACCGAAGACACCTATGTCTGGGATGAAATCAAAGACGCAGAGCTGATCTACGAAGCAGCAAGCTTCCAAGCATCAGAAGACGGCAAAGAACTTCACACCACAAATGGCCTCACCAAAAGCCAATATATTAACAAATACGGTGGCTGGGCGATTGAAATCGTAGCCACCAAGCAAAACCTAACCGACACCAAAGAAGGCACTAACGCGCAGAAAACAGAAAAATACATGGAAGAAGCAATCCAAAAAGGATACCGCGGCCTTACCTATGAAAGCTATTTATCAGCCCAAATGCAGCGCCTGAAAGCAGACCCCGAAAACCAGCTGGACAAAGAAACCTTCACCATCCTACCTGACTCGAACTTGACAAGTCCACGAGATGTTGCGACTGCCGACTGGGATGTTGCTCAGGTTGACGTGACCGGGTCCTTTGCAGATCATGATAATCATACTCTCCGTTGTCGTCGCTCGGTGAGGGTAGGCCGAAGCGAAGCGTAGGCCAAAAAGCTTGATCTTTGGCCCCTTAAGCTCTGCATTCGATTTTAACCTTTCCAAATTTCCTCATCTATACCGGCTTTCTTGTTGGCAAATCTGGCAAACACAAAAAGAAAATCCGACAAACGGTTCACGAAAGCCAATACATTAGCATCAACCTTCTCAACCCGGCTCAACTTAACAAGACTTCTTTCCAAGCGGCGACAAACCGATCTGGCATTATGAAGCAATGCGCCGATTTCACTTCCACCGGGTAAAATAAAGTTTTGCAAATCGGCTAAAACAGCATCAATTTCATCAATCCACTTTTCCAGCAAGCCAACATTGCCGCCAAAATCGCCCCCTGCCAAATGCGCCCCAAGTCCAAATAATTCGCGTTGCAAACTTTTCAAAAAATCATGCAATTCCTGGTCGCCGGTTTTGCTTATGCATACACCCAAAATGGCGTTAAGTTCATCGACTTCGCCAATAACTTCAATGCGCAAATCATCTTTCAAAACGCGCTTGCCGCCTCGTAAACCGGTTTCGCCCCGGTCGCCTGTTTTTGTATAAATCTTACTCATGCAAGTAAAATATTAACCACCTTACCAACAATAGCACCATCGGCGCGGCCCTTAACTTTTGGCATAACAGCACCCATAACCCGACCCACGTCTTGCTTGTCTTTTGCACCGGTTTCAGCAATCACTTCTTTAACGATCAAGGTAATTTCATCTTCTGTCAGTTGAGGAGGCATGTATTCAAGCAATATTTCAGCTTCCGAGTCTTCTTTTTCGGCAAGTTCAAAGCGATTACCCTCTCTAAACTGGCTTGCCGCTTCGCGGCGCGCCTTAATTTCTTTGCTAATAATATTCAGAACATCCTCATCAGTTGCTTCTTTTTTTTCTCCGGCGACTTCAAATTTTAAAATTGCAGCTTTTAACATTCTAAGAACATTGACTTTGTTGTCATCTTTCGCTTTCATTGCTTCGACCAGTTGACTCTGAATTTCCTGTTTTAATGCCATATATTGAAATTAAAAAATATCTGTCCATCAATCTATCATAATGTTCACTTTAAGACCAAAAAAAATAATCAGAGAAAAATCCAGCGAATCAATCTTGGTTCAAAACCAGATAATCCCCTATACCCTTATTCGAACAAACAGAGCCACCC
>WJJQ01000020.1 GCA_014729615.1 Candidatus Peregrinibacteria bacterium
GCATTAATCCTTTGGTACCCAAAGTTTTGGCAATTTTCCCAAGGTGTCGCATCACGTCCGGTGTTGCAACGGCAATATCGAAATCAATTTTGCCTCCCGCGATTTCTTCAATTAAGTCTTCAAGCCCGGCTTTATCGGCTCCGGCAGCTTTGGCCGCTTTCGCCATATCATCATTTACAAATGCCGCGACGCGCACGGTCTTCCCACTTCCATGTGGCAAACTGATAGTGGAACGAATCAATTGATCCGCGTGAGTTGGGTCAATTCCCAGATTCAAATGCAATTCGCAACTTGAATCGAATTTTGTAGTTGAAGTTTCTTTCAGCAATTTGATTGCTTCAGAAATAGTATACTGCTCTTTTTCCGCAGTCTTTTCCGCGGCAGCGCGGAATTTTTTTCCATGTTTAGCCATGATATAAATTGGTTGCGTGGTACAAACGGCTTTCGAGGCCTCCCACTATGAAATTATAAATTTTTATGAGCTTTCGTTTCCTTTTGAATGATTCGCCAATGAAAAATCCACAAAAAGAAACCTGCGACTATCGACGCAATCCCTCTTGATACATCTTCAGCTATTTCTCTCGCTTGATAATCGTAACCACCCGGACCGACTTCCCTTGGGACATCGAAAATGTAGTTTGCAATAACCGTATCTATAATAGTAGATACACCGACCACCAACATCACCAATCCTATCAATGCAGCTATATACAAATAAATATTACGAATGACAATCATTGTTTTACTACCTTTTTTTGACTGGGCTTTAGTTGGCATAATTATTAATAAAATTATTCTTCAACATTAACACCCATACTTCTGGCGGTGCCCGCCACAATTTTCATCGCTTCATCAACGTCATAAGCATTCAGGTCGGGCATTTTAGTTTCGGCTATTTCTTTCAATTGAGCCTTGGTTAATGTGCCGACTTTGGTTTTATTGGGTTCACCTGAACCGCTTTTCAAATTCAAAGCTTTTTTAATAAGAATTGAAGCGGGTGGAGTTTTAGTGATAAATGTAAAACTTCGGTCTTCAAAAACCGTGATTTCACAAGGGATAATTGTATCACCCATTTGCGCTGTTCTTGAATTGAAATCCGAACAAAAAGCCTGAATATTAAGACCATGCGGACCCAAAGCCGTACCTACCGGTGGCGCCGGATTGGCCTTGCCCGCGGGTATTTGTAGTTTTATTACTGTTAATATTTTCTTAGCCATTTTACTGTTTTATTAATTTTATTAGTGATTCAATCAGACTGTGCGACCCCTTCGGGTAGCTGTAAGCATACACACTTGTACCCTTTTTGACAATCAAAAATGCGTCATTTTTTTTGTCGGAATAATTAATGAAAAATGAAGCCGAACCATAATCGTTTGTTTGATTAATTTCGGCCTCAATAGGGCCGGCGGCGCGATCTTTTATAAAACTGTAAATCTCATTGGCAAGGGGTTCGGTTTTTGCGTGGAATTCATAAAAAGTCGCGATAATCGTTTTATTGTTTTGTAAAAGATTTTGTTTTACCACTGGCACGCTTTTAAAATCTCTCAAATCAATTCGTTCGAACATAATCCCGTTAAAGGGGATTCTTTGAAGTGTAACGTTCTTAAAACCTGCCCGGCCAACCATGTCAAATACTATGTTTGCTTTAACTTGCAAAGATGGAGCCAATTGCTGTTCCGTAGCAGCATTTTCGCCTAAATCTTCTCCTGCGCTTAAGTCCAGGCTTAGCGGAGCATTTAATGTGACTTCACCAAATGTATTGGCTTGAGAGTCTTGTGTATTTTGCTCTTCCGGTACATTTGCATCACTTGACACAAAGTCATCGTAAAAAAATTCCACACCGATTACGACGGCAATTGCAAACAAAAAAATAGTGATTAGGCTGGGTTGTCGCATGAGCTGCGCAAGTTATTTCTTTTTTACCTGTGTAAAATCAAGCTCAACCGGTGTTTCACGTCCAAAAATTGAAATGAGCACTTTAATCTTACCTTTTTCTTCATCCACTTTGTTTACCACCGCGTCATAATTGGCGAAAGGTCCGTCCAGAACCGTAACTGTATCACCTTCATTGAAGTTAATTTTAAACTTGGGTTCAGCTTCGCCCTGCCTTTTCTTAATAACATTGAATTCCTCTGGTGAAACGGGAACAGGTGTTGTTCCGGAGCCAACGAATCCTGTTACATTGGGCGTATTACGAACAACATACCATGAATAATCCGTAACTATCATGTCTACAAGGACATACCCGGGAAAAAGACGTTTTTCTTCGGTTACAGGTTCACCTTTTTTAATGACGATTTGCGTTTCTTTGGGTACAACTACATCGAAAATCAAATCCTGCATATTTAGGGATTCAATACGTTGCATTAATGCTTCCTTTACAGCATCTTCATATCCGGAATATGTGTGAACCACATACCAGTGACGACCTGTGTTTTCAGCTTGTTTAGCCATATCTGATGTTTTTTAATATTTTTTATAATTATTCGGTTTCCGCGGGGGCGGGTGCTTCGGCAGGTTCTCCACCTTCGGTTGTAACAGTCTCAAGTTCTCCTTCCAAACCCTCGGGAACACCGATTACTTCACCATCCTCACCGATTGAAATTTCTATAGGCTCTCCTTCAACAGAACCTGTATCAATATGTTGAGTGGCTGTAGGTAGATTTTGTTCAGGAGCCAGATCAATCAATTGCCTGTAGCCGAATCCAAAAACGTAATCAAGGATCCCTATAAAAATAGCCGTTACCAAAACAAAACCCAATACAAGAATTGTCAGACGAATAGCTCTTTTTTGAGTAGGCCAGGAAACTTTTTTTAGCTCCTGGTAACTCTCTTGAAAATAATTACCTTTATTGTCTTTATTTGCTTTTTTAGCCATTTGATTGCGGTGAAAAAATATTACTCCTCTAAAAAGACCCTTCTCAGGCCGGCGCCATTATACGATTTAACAATATATATTGCAAGGAGTTTTGACGCTATAATCAATTTCTGATATAATATTATGATTATATTTACGCATAGTTGCGTTCAAAATCAAAAATGAAACTAAAAACAAAGACCAAAATTATATTAAAAAACGTATTACAAAGCGTAATAATGCTTAGTGTCATGGTTGTGGCGCTTACATGCATTTTTCCGAACGAAGTTTTCGCGCAACTTTTTCCTTTGCCCGACTCGACTCAATACGGAGACAACATTGCGCAACCCCAGGGGGCAACGGCCCAGGCTCAATTCGCAAGTCTGACATTTAATATCATTCAGAATGTCAGATACATAATTGGAGCAATAGCAATTCTAATGATAGTTTATGCGGGTTTCAGAATGGTAACGGGTTGGGGACAAGAAGACGTTTACGATCAACAAAGGCAAAGCATTCTATGGGCGGGCGTCGGTTTGGTAATTGTAGCCATGGCCGGAGAATTAACAAATGTCTTTCAAGTAACATGCCCTGAGCCCGTGCCGGGCGCGGCCAATGCCCCTTGTATCGCTGAAGGAGGATTCTTAAAAGATCCCAACGCAATTATTCGAACGGCGGTTTTATTTGATCAAAGAACACAAATAATCATGACATTTATTAAGTACCTGATCGGTGGCGTTGCTGTTGTTCAAATTGTAATAAGCGGATTCAGGTTGATTACTATGGGCGCGAAAGAAGAAAAAATTGAAACCGATAAAAAGAAACTTATTTATGCGGGTGGGGGGCTGTTCTTGATTATAATTGCAGAAACAATGATTAAGAGAGTTCTTTATAAAGTCGATTTATCAAGATATCCAAGTACGGGGGGGCCGGAGCCGGCCATTGATGCGGTAAGGGGTGTTCAGGAAATCGTGGGTTTTACAAATTTTATTGTATCGATAGTGGGCCCGATTGCCGTTTTAGCCCTTTTAGGTGGAGGAGTATATTATTTAACTTCCGGAGGAAATGAAGAGCAGCAATCCAAAGCAAAGCGAATCATTTTTGCGGCTTTGGTTGGGATAATACTTATTTACGGCGCTTTTGCCATTGTTAATACTATAATTGTTGGAAGATTTTAATGATCAAAAATAAAAAAATAAGAAATATTTTAAAACACCTGGGAAGCTTTGCCTTGTTCCTTGTAATAACTGTTGTAGCTTTGCAAATAAACGATATGGCATCGGCACAAACAGTTGAAGATACCCTAAGACAAATCAATCAGGGGGCGGACTTGCCGGGATTCGAAACGGGAGCGCACGCCGACGCATCATATGAAGAAGGCGCCAGTAACATTACAAGTGCAATTTTATATGTTGTTGACCTTTTGACCTATGGGATGGGGACAATTGCGGTAGCTGTGATAGTTTTATCCGGAATCAGATTAATTACGACCGGTAAACAAATTGAAGAAATTGCTTCAAAACAAAAAGAAAACATTAAATGGGCGGCTACAGGTTTGGTCGTAATTATGGTCGCTCAAGTTATAGTTAAACAGGTGCTTTTTGGCGAAAGCGGTGAATTATTCAGAAGCGAGGCCGATTCCCAATTGGCTGCTGAAAGAGGTCGTGATCTTGCTGTCGGAATAGCTAATTTCCTTTCTTACTTTGCCGCCGCCATAGCGGTATTAATGATCATTTTACAAGGAATGCGTCTTTTATCGGCTCAAGGTAAAGAAGAGTCGGTTGAAAAGGCCAAAAAGACAATAATGTGGGCGGTTCTGGGCCTGATACTAATTGGGACAGCCAATGTCGCGGTATTTGAAATCTTCTTTCCGGACGAAGGAAGCACTCTTCCCGATACGCAAAGAGCCGCAAAACTTATAATTGACATAACAAACTTTATTTCCGGATTCGTTGCCACTGTAGCAATAGCAATGTTTATGTATGGTGGATATTTATACGTAATTTCAAGTGGGCAGGAAGACCAGGGAGAAAAAGCGAAAAAGGTGTTTATAGCGGCCGCAATCGGCTTGTTATTAGCAATGGGTGCATTTGCACTTGTTAACACATTTATAGAATTCGAAGCCCCTACCGACGTAATAAATACCGATATTTTACCGGGACAGGGGGGACCATAGTTTCGTTGGGATTCGAATGGTCCATAATTGAAAAAAATCCCATAAAATGCTAAAATAAAAAGAAAAAATAAAACAAACACACCATGAAAACAAAAATAAAAATCCTATTAGGATTCATTGCCTTGCTTGGCATATTTTCTATAGCTTCGGCACAATTGCCATCGAACGACGACGTTGATGACAGTTTTGACGCATTACAAGTTGATTCAGGTAACAGAACGGTTGACACCATAGTTAACGCTCCAACCGATGCCGCCGGTTTTGCTGTAGGTACGGTTGTCGACCCGATTGGAACAGCTGAAGACTTGTTAAACTCTGCCGGTAAACTTTTTGGAGGTTCACTTCAATCAGATGATGTAACAAGCTTTATAGATTTTGATGGCGGACTAGAAGCCCCAAGCACGGAAGGTTATTCCGCGGGACTTGTTCAACAAACAACAGCCCGGGACTTTATTTTGCAAGTGACCAACTTCGCACTTGGATTTTTAGGTTTAATAGCTGTAATTATAGTTATTTATGGTGGATTTCTATATGTTACGGCCGCGGGAAATGAAGAGCAATCAGGAAAAGGTAAAAAAGCGATTACCTATGCCGTTATTGGTATAATCCTTATTCTTGGATCATTTGCAATAGTTAACACATTATTGCAGGCTCCGCAGGGTACTGATCAAGGACTTCGAGGATCGGCAACGCAAACAGCCGGCCCCGGCGGTGAAACACAAGACCAAAATGCTGCAAGACGTGCGTCATTTAACCTTGCAGCGTCAGAATTAAAGACAATAACCAGCGACTTTATTTCAGCTTATCAAAGATGGCTTGAAATAAACCAGGATTTAATAACTTTAAATCAAATACCAAATGTGGAAACGTCAAATCAATTGCATTCATTTCTTGATAATCAACTGAGAATCCTGGACAACATGCAAAATAGGTCGAGCGCCTTAAGTAATACATACGCGGCGGCACAAAATGCCAAAAACATTGTGAACGCATATTATCAATTATCGCGAGAGCAATTGGCGGCCGCAGCCAACGACGAAGTGGAGTGGTACGAATTCTGGAAAGATCAGACATCAGAGTTCCAAAACGACATTCGTGAGGCTATTCAGGGTGAAGGACTGGAAGCCGCCAACAATGAAGATTTCGCCAGAGACGTTGTTGACGCCAAAAGAAGAGTTGCCGACCTAAGAACAAGAGTTGAGGAAGTAATAGCCGGTGATCAATTGGTATTGATTTCACAAGCATTCGATGCGGTGGAATCCAGTTTTGATGGTATTGCTTCAACCGGCGCCGCTTCAAGCCAGACTGCCGGTGGATTAACATCGACTTCAACATCATACATTTTAAATAATACAAGTTTAAGCGGCCCGGAAGCTTTGGTTGTAATTGAACAACTTGCCGAATTATACAATTTGGTTGAAGGAATTCAATTCGTATACGCTGCAATTACCGCCGACGTAAAAGAAGGCAGTGCCCCATTGATCGTTAAATTCGACGCGTTAAGAAGTTTGGATCCAAGTGGCCAAACTATACCGGATGACAATTACACATGGGATTTCGGAACAACCGCTGATCCTTTATCTGCCAGCGGACCGGTAACAGGACCGACAGCAACGCATATTTTCTCAAAACCGGGAACATATAGAGTTAAATTGCAAGTTACATCACCTACATTAGATGACGCGGACGACACCAACGATATTGCCGACGGTGTTGCATATATGACAATTACGGTTCGCCCGCCCGAAAACAAAATCGAATTACGAGCGCAGGTTGGATCGGAACAGCCTCTTACACTGCGCGATTATAATGATAATGGAGTTTTAATCATCGACAATGACATTTATAAAATATCACCATCAGAGGGCCAGACAGGTGTAACCTGGGATGCCAACGGGACAATAACCGAGGGCTTGGTGGCCATTAGATGGAATTTTGGCAACGGAGACCCTGAAGTCGTAACAGAAATCGATCCGACAATAGGTGATACACTCGCGGGTGACTTACTTACACAAGGTCCTGTATTTTATGACAAAGGTGTTCACCAAATGTTTATTGAAGTAACCGATACTCGAGGAAACATTGATAGAAAGATTGTTAATGTGGTAGTGCAAGACCCAAATGCAAGTTTAATAGCTTCGCCGCAAGGAATAGTTAGAGTAGGCGAAGAAATAACATTTGATGCAAGCAATTCCGCAAGTGAAAGAAATATTGAGTCCTTTGACTGGACTGTCAACGGGCAGGCATGGAATGACGGATCGACATTTGCCGATTTCGAACCTTCAACCGCCGCCAACAACACATTAAGAAAAGGATCATTCACCACACCCGGGACTCACACGGTTGGGGTGACAGTTACAACCGACGAACCGTCAACAGATACAACTACTGTTACAGTTCAGGTTGAATCAGACAAACCTGTTGCTTCATACAGTTATGAAGTGTCACGACCAAATAGACCAAATGTATTGGAATTTGATGCCGGACTTAGCTTTGATCCTGACGGTGAAACATCAAATTTAACTTATCAATGGTTTATTGACGGTTCGGATTACGAACTTCTTGAAGGTACTTCATTGACAGATTCAAGACCTGTAATCCAGTTTAATACCGAACGTGACTATAGAGTGGAACTTGTTGCCATTGATCCGAATGGGCTTGGGACAGGTAACCCGCAAGAAAGCGATCCGGTTGAAAAGATTATACCTATAGAAAGCACGCTTGGTGTTACTTGGGGTGAGAATGACGACATAGCAACCAATTTAACTGCTGATCCCGATACGGGAGAGCTTGAAGGTGAAATGACTTTAACAATTGTTAGTGATGAAGCCGTAGCTTATGAAATGGATTGGGGAGACGGGACAATTGATAACGGTGATATGGCCGGCAGTCAAAGTGTAACTCACTCATATACGGAAGCGGGTAAATATCCCGTAAAAGCAAGTGTCTTTGACGCTGATGATAATGAAAACTATGTAACTAGAAAAGTATTCGTAAGTTCAGATGACGTGCCTGTGGCGGTTGCAACTATTCTTGTGAATAATCAGGAGGTGTTTGACACAACCGAGCCAATTACAATTGGCCGAAACGACGTCGTTACTTTTGACGCCGGGAAGTCCAAAAATACGGATGGAACCGGGCGCAGACTTGAATATGCGTGGGATTTTGGAGATGGAGATCGAAGTACTCAAGAAAGGGCTAATCATACCTACGGAGACACGGGTGAATATAATGTTAGCCTGAAAGTAACCAACACAAATGATACAAGTCAGACCGATATCGACAGAGTAACGCTTGAAGTAACGGGACAAGGGCCTATTCTAAGAAGCATTACGGCGGCTCCGACTTCAACCAACACTACAACACCTGTACAAGTTCAGGTTAAAGCAATTGGAGCCGAAGATCCGGATGGGTCAATTACGCGCTACAGATGGTGGTATTATGATCCCAACAATGACTCTGACGAGCTTGGAGTGCAAGTCACTCAAGCCCCCAATGCTGTTTTGACAATTGGCACAAGAGGAAATGAGGGGGAAGAAAAAGACTATAAGTTTGCAGTGGAAATTACAGATAACGAAAATAACTCGGTAAACAGCCGCGACATTTTGGCTGAATCGCAAACGGCGACATTAACTGTAACCAACGGATCAAACAAAGCACCGGTTGCTTCATTTAACGTAGATAAAACAAGTGTGACAATCAACGAGTCCGTTAATTTTACAAGTAGTTCAACTGATCCTGACGGACAAATTACAGAATATTATTGGGATTTCGAAGGTGATGGTTTTGCAAACAACACCCAAAGTCTTGGTCCCAACGTTTCACATGTATTTACAAAAGCGGCTCAGGAAGGAATTAAGGTAAGGCTAAAAGTTAAGGATAACAATGAATCTGAATCTATTTCTAATCCAGTAACTATTTACGTGGATGCAACTGCGGCCGACCCGGTTGCGGCATTTATATCTGAACAAGTTGACACTTCTAAAACAGTGCGCTTTTCAAACAATTCAACTGCGGATACGGACGCGGGTGCGTCTATTGATAGTTTAAAATGGGATTTTAACATTAATGATGACAGTAACGGTGATGGAATTAAAGACAATGATGTTGATTCAACAGATGAAAATCCAACTTTCGAATATGGATCATATGGCATTTTCAGAGCTAAACTTGAAGTTGAAGATACCGAAGGTAATGTCAGTTCAGTAACTAACTTTGTGAATGTTAAAGAGCCGGCTGGTCCCGCGCCAAGAACCGGCGCGGACCTTGACGCTCGATTGTTGTCTAATCCCGCACCCAGTGTACAGGACGGAAGAATTCATTTAACTGGAACAAGTGGAAACGTTACGCTTGATTACTCATCTTCTTTAGGAGATATTTCCAAATATGTAATAGATAAAAACGTCAATTTTGACACTAACGGAAACGGCATCAAAGATGACGATGAAGACCATGTGGCTACAACCGGAGGCAAATGGACAACCGATTTTGATTCAGCATGGGGGGCAATTCGTGTAAGATTAACAGTTTATGATGAAGCCGGGAATAAAGATTCAGTAAATAAAGACATTGTGTTTGATGACGCCGCTCCCACCGGAACAAGTGGACTTAGCACTAATGTGTTTGCTACCAATTCACCTGAATTATTTGCTTTACTTGTAAGTATTTTTGGAATTGGTATACTTGCAGTTGTTTATCAAAGAATTAAAAAAGAAAAATAAAATGGAAAATACAAACCCACAAAATCAGCAAAATCAAGCTCCTCAGCAACAACCTGCGCCGCAACAACC
>WJJQ01000021.1 GCA_014729615.1 Candidatus Peregrinibacteria bacterium
CTTTTCTTTTAGAAAAAAAGATGTCATAAACGGCAATTGAACCAAGGATTGTTACAGCGATTGCCGCAGGATTTTTCTTTACCCATTCAATTACTTTTGACCCTTTTTCTTTTATTATATCCAGATAAAGATTTTTTGTTTGCGAAATATAGATTGGCCATTCTTTTTCTAAAGTTTTATAAAGAGGGGAATCAGGTTTGTTTAGTGTATCAAGCAGTTTCTTGAGAGTGGCTTTTTCAGTGCTGCTACCAATACTTTGTTTTAAATTTTTATGGTTTGGATTTGTATCAATATCATTTAAAAGAGACTTAAATTCTTCAATAGTATCGGCTTTATTTACTTCTATTCCGCTTTTAAAAATTTTAGATAGAATAGTGACGCTTATTGCGCCGAGTGTTTCGGCATTAACGGTTAATTCCTCTTCTGAAAGTTGTTTTTCAGGGTCGATGGCCGCAATTTTATCTGCCGTTTCTTCATCGGGTTTTAGAATTTCTTCATTTTCAAACAGTTCAAGCTTTACTTCCGTTCTTTTCTTGATTGATTCACCTTTGGCTTCAACTTTTTTTTGAGCGATTTGCTCAATGTTCCTCAAATCCTCTTTTTTTTCTTGTTCTACTTCTATAGCTTTTTTGTTTTCAATTTTTTCTTTGTCTTTACTTGGTATTTGTGGTCCCGTCATAAGAAAGTTAAATATATCATGAAATTATAGCATAAAACGGCTATATTAACAATTTCAAAAGAATGTGGTATAATTGAATGAAACTAAAAAAAATAATGGGAAAAATTCTTCGTACAGTGGAAGTAACACCAACAAGAGAAAATCGCGAAAAAGCGAGAGATTATTTGAATTTGAAATTATCATCTGAAACTAAACGAAAACTTGAAGACAATTTTAAAGAAAGTCAAAAAAGACGTAAAGAAGCGGCAAAAAGGCAAAAACTTGATAGTAAACAAGCGGATGAGATTCTTGAATATTCAATTGAAGAAGGGGATTTAAGTTGGGAAAAAGCCAGTGAAAAAAAGAATTCAATGGATTTTATCTCGCGTACTTTAAATAATGAAAATTTGTCAGAAGAAGAAAAAAATGAACAATTAAGATACATGACAAGATGGATTTTTACCAAAGATGCGTTTAAAGATAAATATGACCAGCATGAGAAAGAATATGATGAATTGAAGAAAGAAAAAGGCGATGAACTGGTGGAAACAAGAAAACAATATATATACTCACGGTTTGAAGAATATATTAAAAGTCAGGGTCAAAATGTTATTGAAGGAAGAATTAAGGAAAGAGTTGAAAGACAAAGAAATAAGTTAGAAGAAAATAATGAAGAAGAAATGTTGAAACTTGATGAGTTAGAAGATGAAGCTAATGCCTATATTAATGAACATGAAGAAAAAATTAAAAATTTTGACGACCTTTCTGAAGATGAAAGAAGGAGTATTAAAGCAGGATTTATAAAAATTTTTATTGATGGGGGAGCTGAACCCGATAGTATAGAAGGTTTGTCTGATATGTTTGACACTATTACTGAAGATAGTTCTTATGTTTATTTTGCACAGGAAGAGTTAGTTGCGACATATGATGAAATGGTGGCAATGAAAGATATGAACTTGTCAGATGAGGAATGGGATAAAAGAAGAAGAGAAGCATTAATCAGATATGCAAGGGGACCTTTTAAAGCATATTTAGAAGAAGCGGGAAACATTATATCGTCAATGAGTGGGTATAATTATGGAGGAGAAAGCGTAGATGTTGTCGCTTATTCTACCGCGGAGCAAGTGGCTCACAACAAGGGAGCTCATATTAGAAGAGTGGCCGGGGCAAAGGATCCTAATCTTTATTACTTGGAATTTCCAGCTTTAAATGATAATTCCTATAAGCCTAAAATTAGTATTTTACCATCGAAAACCGGAAAATTGTCGGATGCGACATTTATTGTTGAAGATAATTACGGGAATGAATCGAGCGGAGATAATATAGAGCATGAAGAAATGCGAGGACAAAAAAAACATTACACATATGATGAGTTATTAAGGGTAATTAGCAGGTTGCCATTTGACTACAAATTAAATACGTTTAGAACGAAATCTGAAAAACCTGTTACAGATGAAGTTAATATAAATAATATTATTGATGACAACACAATGATGGCTTTAATGGAAAGTTTGTATCATAAAAGATTTGATGGTCCCGTGCTGGACGAACATATAAAGACATTTGACAATTTAATGTTTGTATTGTTGAAAGATCCTTCGAACGAAGAAAAGGCAAATCAAACGGCAACAATTGACGATATGAGCGACTTATCTGTAAGAGTACGCCAATTCAAAACATATTTGGGAAACAGTCAAAATGCTTCATATGCAAAAAAGATTTTGGCGAGTGAAGGTTCGAAAGCATACAATGTGTTAACTTTAATGGAAAGAATTGAATTAATGAAGCGGGGTGGTGAATAAAAGCATTTTTAATAAATAGTTTTTATTTTGCACAATGTATCTTGTGCGAATAATTTGATTATTTTAGATAATATGAAGTCTGTTATTGGCTTGCTGTTAGGATATGTGCGTATTTTTCGATTTAAGCCCCTTTTTAAAAATTAATGATGTATTTGTCGTCTATTGGATTATTTTTAACTTTTTATCCCGATTAAATCTTTTAATTGCGTATTCAATCAGTTCGGTAATCAAATTTTTATATTCAATGCCGCTGGCTTTCCATAAACTTGGATACATGCTGATTGACGTGAATCCCGGCAATGTATTTATTTCATTTACATAAATTTGCTGATCTTTCGTTAAAAAAACATCGACACGAGCCAGGCCTTCGCAATTTAAAATTTTGAATGTATCAATGGCGATTTTTCTAATACTATTTTTTGTTTTTTCGTCAAGTTCAGCGGGGATTTTTAATTCCGCACCTTTTTTGTCTAAATATTTAGATTCATATGAATAAAAAGCATGACCCGTTGGGGTGATTTCTCCTATTTGAGAAGCTTTGGGATTGTCATTGCCCATGACTGCGCACTCTAATTCTCGTCCATTAATTCCCTCTTCAATTATCAGTTTATTATCAAACTCAAAGGCATGATTAAGCGCATTATTGAATTCTTCATGCGTTTCGACCCTGGACACACCAATGCTTGATCCGGAGTTTGAGGGTTTTATGAATAGTGTTGTACCTAATTGTTTAATAATTTCTTCATAATGAATATGACCCAGATCATTTTTTACAACTGATGTATATTTGGCGGTTTTAATTCCTGCCTGAATTAGAATGCGTTTCATAATGTCTTTATCCATTCCGACGGCGCTACCAAGTGTATTTGGCCCCACATATGGTTTGCACATCAATTTTAAAACCCCTTGTAAGGTGCCATCTTCGCCACATGTACCATGAATTATAGGAAAAAACACATCAATTTTTAATGGGGCTCCATTTTCTTTAAATAAATTATTTTCAGATTTTCCAAGTTTTAATAATAAAGGTTCTCCATGATCTTTAATATCGGGTACGTCTTGACCTGCTTTTTTTGGCAAGAAAGAAGGTTCAGGACAAAAATGCCAATCTCCTTGCCTGGTTACTCCAATCAAATAAATATTGTAGAGTTCTTTATCAATTGCCTGATAAATATTTTTTGCTGAAATAAGTGATATTTCATGTTCGGCAGAAGGACCGCCGAAAATTAATCCAATGTTAATTTTTTCTTTCATATTAGTCTTTTATGTATACATCATCGGTCGATGATATTTTGTTTTTTAAACGGGGATATTTGTCTAAATGCGGGTCTTCATCTATAATTTTTTGCGCCGCTTCTCTCGCTTTACTAATTGTATCAGAATCTGTAAGAGATGCCATTTTTAAATCGGGTATTCCGCTTTGTCTTAATCCATATATTTCTCCGGGGCCTCTGATTTCAAGGTCAATTTCAGCAAGTTTAAATCCACTGTTAAATTCCGCCATGGATTTTAGTCTTTTCCTCGAATCTTCGCCCTGATTTTTTGGAAAAAGGAAGCAATATGATTGGTGCTCTCCCCTTCCAACACGACCTCTAAATTGATGAAGTTGCGACAGCCCGAACCTGTCCGCGCCTTCAATAAGCATAATTGTCGCGTTCGGAACGTCTATTCCAACTTCAATTACAGATGTTGATACTAATATGTTAATTTTATTTTGTTTAAAATCTTCCATTATGGAGTCTTTTTCTTTTGATTTCATTTTTCCGTGCAACAAGCCTATAGTTTGATTTGGAAAAACGGCATTATTCAAATATTCATATTCCTGTATTGCGGATTTTACCTCTAATACGTCAGACTCATCCACTAAAGGGCAGATAACAAAAGCCTGTCGACCTTTCATAATTTGATTTTCGATCCAAAGGTACGCATCTGTTCTTTTATTTTCCGGCACTACTCTTGTAATAATTGGCAGTCTGCCGGCCGGCATTTCATCGATAATAGATAAATCCTGATCTCCGTACAAAGTCATGGCCAAAGTTCGAGGAATAGGAGTAGCGGATAAGCTTAGAAGATGGGGTGTTCCAAAAGACTTAAGTACGCTTCTTTGTTTCACTCCAAAACGATGTTGCTCATCTATTACAGCAAGTCCAAGGTTTTTAAAACTTATTGTTTCTTGAATTAACGCATGCGTTCCAATTACTAAATCAACGGTACCTGTTTTTAATCCTGTAACAATGTTTTTTTTTATTTTTTCCGGAGTGCTGCCCGCGATGAATTGAATATTGAAACTGTAAGGTTTAAATAACTTATATAATGTGTTGTAATGTTGTCTGGCAAGAATTTCAGTCGGAGCCATTACTGCCGATTGATAACCGGCATTTATCGCATTTATAATCGCCAGTCCCGCGACTACGGTTTTTCCGGAACCAACGTCCCCCTGAATAAGACGAGACATTGGATACGGTTTTTGCATATCTTCTTTAATGTTTTCATACGTTTTAATTTGTGCATTTGTGAGCGTAAACGGCAGATTTTCAATCAATTTGCTTAGATTTTCGCTTTGCTTAATAATTTTTCTTTCATGTGTTTCAATGTTTTGCCACATCCATTTTTTTTGTAATGCTTTTAATTGCAAAATGAACAGCTCTTCAAAACTTAAGCGATATTTAGCCCGGTTTAAACGTTTTTCTTCACTTGGAAAATGTACTTCTTTAACCGCTTCCGCGTAATTCATCAAGGTGTAGTCTTCTAAAATTTTCGATGGCAAGAATTCTTCAAGATCCTTAATCCATTCATTAATTAAGGGTTTTAGTTTTTCACGGATCCATTTGGAAGATATTCCCTCAGTCTGATGGTAAACCGGTACTAACCTACCGGAATGAGTTAAGTCTTTTTTTAAAACTTCAAATGAGGGACTTTGCATAGTGGATTTTCCAAAGGCATATTTGGCTTTGCCGGACAAAACTAAACGAGTTCCCGGAAAAAGGATTTTTTGTAAGTATGGTTGATTGAACCAAAGAACATCAATTTTGCCTGTTTTATCTTCAAATATACCTTTACTCATTAATTTTCCATTTTTTGTCTTTCTATGAAAAATTGAAATAAGGGTGCCTTTAATATTATTGATCTCGTTGGTATTAATTTCAGATACACTTGTAAAATTTCGTTTATCTTCATATGTTCGCGGAAAATGTAAAAGAAGATCTTTTACGGAATTAACCCCGAGAGTCTGCAATTTGTCAAGGTGAGACTTTGTTGTTTTTATTGCTTTTGATAGAGGTTGATGCAGTATCATGTTTGATAGTCTTAAAAGCTTTGTGTTGTCTAAAATCTTTTAATTTTCTAAAAATCCCCTGATATCCCGTTACATTACCGTGTATATCGTGAATTGCGGTTGCATTTGTTTCAACCGTTATTTTTTCTCCATTTTTTTTATATAAATGCGCATAAAAATGTTCTACGGCTCCCTTTTTCTTCAACGCGTTGGCAAGTGGTTTTCGTTCATTAGGGTTTACATATAAAGTTGATGGATGTACGCCTATAATTTCTTCCGGCTTATAACCTAAAATTGCCGCACCCGCCGGATTGATTTTATTAAAAGTCCCATCCGGATTTTGAATATAAACACCATCATTTATATTTTCAAACAAGTTTTTATATAAAGATTCCGTTTCATGTAATTCTAAACTGTAATTAATAATTTCTTTCTCCAAGAAATCGTTCAGTTCCGACATTTCATGCACTTTTTCTTTGGCTTTGCAGCCTTCTTTTGCAAGCGATGAAAGCGAAGTGGCGATAATTTTTAATAAATTAGCGCAGGCCTGTAGCTTATCCTGATTAAAAAGAGGTAATTCAAGATACATTTCCAGATACTTGTCGATATCAATATTTAGGCGTTTAGCCTCGCTAAGACATAATTCAATGTTTGGATTATGTAATCTTGTCAAACCGCCGATAAAAAAGCTTTCAGCCTTACCGTCGATGAAAATTGGCACAACAAATGCCCAAGTGTCTAAATAACGTTGATATGTAACTATTTGCCCTGTTTTGATACATTTATCAAAGGTGGAAAGTAATGTTTCAGATGTTTCTTTTTTAATTTGCGGATTGGATGAGACAATTTTCCATAAATTACTCTGATTGCTTACTTTAGTAATTTCCGCACCATTGCTGTTTCTAATAATGCATGCGATTCCGGTCGCATTCGAAAAGCAGTCCTGAATTCGTTCCAGGGTTTTTACCGAAACTAAGTCTGTTAATTGATGCTTGCCCATTAGCAATGTAGGTTAATAAATTTTCTTTTACCGACTTGTAATATTTTATTTTTTTTAATGGACACTATCATATCTTGTGTTTCAATCTTTTCTTCGTCCAGCTTGACTCCTCCCTGTGAAATTAGTCTTCTGGCTTCTCCTTTAGAATCGACCAGACCACTTAAAAGACATAAATCTACTATATTTAGTTCACATTGATCAAGTTTTTTAGTCGGTATATCGGTAGGTAAGTTTTTTTGACTAAAAACGTTTATAAACTCTTCTTTTGCTTTATTTGCGGATTTCGTATCGTGATAAATTTTGATTATTTCCATTGCAAGAAGCATTTTTATGTCTCTTGGATTCTCTCCGTTTTTAAGTCTGGAATTAATGTCACTTAGCTCTTTGTCTTCTATTTCAGTAGCTAATTCAAAATATTTTACAATTAATTCATCGGGGATTGACATAATTTTACCAAACATATCTTTTGGCTCGTCATTTACTCCAATATAATTATTAGTTGATTTCCCCATTTTCATCTTACCATCTGTCCCCTCCAAAATGGGAACGGTTATAATATCTTGGGGCGTTTGACCATAAGCTTTTTGCAGAGTTCTGCCCGCCAGAAGGTTAAAAGTTTGATCGGTACCGCCAATTTCAACATCCGCTTTTAAAGCAACAGAATCGTAACCCTGCATTAGCGGATACAAAAATTCATGTACAGAAATCGGTTGATCTTTTTTTACACGATCCTGGAACATGTCTCTTTCCATCATCTGGGCTACGGTAAATTTTGCGGATAAATGAACAACATCTGCAAAATTGAGTTTTTTAAGCCAATCGGCATTCCAGACCACTTCGATATTTTTTATGTCTAAAAGCGTTGAAACCTGATTAAGGTAATGCCGGGCGTTTGCTTCAAGCTCAGCCTGGGTTTTTATAGTTCTTGTTTCCGATTTTCCTGTCGGATCCCCTATTTGGCCGGTAAAATTACCAAACAGTAAAATTATATGATGACCAAGTTCTTGAAATTGCTTTAATTTTTTGATTGGTACCATATGGCCTATATGCAAATCGGCACCGGATGGATCTATCCCAAATTTGACTCGCAATTTTTTACCGGAGAGCAGTTTTTTTTCAAGATCGGCCTTTACTAATACTTCAACAGTTCCTCTAGTTAAAATTTCATGTATGCGTTGCAGATCTTTATTCGGCATAAATAGCGGTTAAATGTTGAATTTAAGATACAATGAAATGCCTTTATAAACAATGGAAATGTCGCTATATTGTGCCCATGCAAAAAATTATCTTACAAGTAAATGATTTAGAATCCAGTCAAAGATTAGATAAATATGTCGCTGATAAACACAGCGATATTAGCAGGTCATATATACAAAAATTGGCCAAAGATGGGTATGTGAAGGTTAATGGTGACACCGCCAAGGCCAGTTTTTTAATACGGGAAGGAGACGAAATATCTCTGGTAATAAAAGAAAAAAATATTGATATAAAGCCCAAAGACATCCCTTTGAATGTTATATTTGAAAATGAGGACATATTAATTATAAATAAACCTGCTAATTTAGTGGTTCATCAGGGCGCGCATGGCGCTCACGCGGAAGATAGCCTAGTAAATGCATTGTTATATTACCTGAAGGACAATTTAAGCAGTATAAATGGCGTCAAAAGACCGGGGATTATACATAGACTCGACAAAGATACCAGCGGTTTATTGTTAATAGCGAAAAATAACGAAGCACATGCGTATTTGGCTGATCTTTTTATGAACAAACAAATTAAAAAAGAATATATTGCATTAGTAAAAGGTCGGCTTGAACATTTTAAAGGTATAATAAAAGCACCGATAGGAAGAGATTCAAATGATAGAAAAAAAATGGGGATAGTCAGTGAAAATGCCGGTAAAATGGCGGAAACGCATTATGAAATCGCAGATCAATTTAATGATAGTACTTTAGTAAAAGTGAACTTAATCACGGGAAGAACTCATCAAATTAGGGTTCATTTCGCTTCAATCGGGCATCCGGTAATTGGCGACGGGACATATGGCGACAAAAGTATTAACAAGAAATATAAAAATGAATACGGACTTAATAGACAGTTTTTGCATGCGAAGAAGCTCACTTTTCGCATGCCCGGCAATAAAAAAGAAACCGCGTTTGAAGCGGATCTTTCAAAGGATTTAAACAAAGTGATAAAAGAATTGGCTAGGCTTTAACATCAATTATTTCCAGCTTGGTGTAATTTTGACGGTGTCCTTGTTTTTTGCTAAATCTTTTCTTTGGTTTCATTTTAAAAATGTGGATTTTTTCTCCTTTTAATTCACCCAATATTTTCGCTTCAACTGTCGCGCCATCGACGTACGGTTGTCCAATTTTCGCTTCTGTATCTGAATTTGCCAATAAAACAACGGTATTTAATGTGATCTTATCACCTTCGGCGCCGTCAATTTTCTGCACTTCAATGACGTCTTTCGGACTTACTTTATATTGGCTTCCGCCTATTTCTACTACTGCAAACATGTTTAATATTTAAATGCCTGGATAATTTAATGTTTTGTATTAAAAAAAGCAAGTAAAATTAATTAAATTCATTCATGGTGTCTATAATACCATATTTAATGCCGTGCAAAACGGCCTTTGAAGCATTTTCGAGCACATTGTTTAAAAGAAGTGATTCTTCTTTACTGTATTTAGATAAAACAAATGAATTAGTGCTGATTTTGGGTTCAGTCATGTGGCCTCGACTTTCTATCCCTATTCTAAAACGTGGTATATCCGTTGCATTCAACGTTTGAATGATTGATTTAAGACCATTATGGGTACCCGCGCTTCCGGATGGTCGGACTCTTATTTTACCGAACTGTAAATCTAAATCATCATAAACAACCCAAATGTCATCATTTTTCACTTTGAAAAAGTCCCTGAGTTGTAAAGCGGCATAACCTGAAAGGTTCATGTATGTAGTTGGCTTGGCTAAAATAATTTTTTCGTTATTGACAAAACCAACACTTACATCGGCTCGAAATTTTTTTTCCGGTTTAAAGTTTGGAAATTCGTTTAATTCGGCAAACTTATCCAATACCAAAAAGCCACTGTTGTGTCTGGTTTTACTGTATTCTGGTCCGGGGTTTCCCAATCCCAATATTATTTTCATTATGGTCTAAAGATTATTGGCTTTGTTGAAATAAATATTTGGTCTCCGGCTTTTGCTCCCATATTTTTTAATTCTTTTTTTATACCCATTTTATTCAGAAAATGATATACGCGTTCCATTCCTTCTTCATTGTTTAAATCAGTCATATTCATAAGTTGCTCTATTCTATCTCCTTTGACTATGAAAGTATTATGGTTTTGCTTTTTAATTTCAAATTTTTTCTTATTTAAATGAGGCTGAAAAACGTGAATTTCGCTATTTTTTTGTGTTTTCTTGTTTGACGGTTTGAAATTAATTATTGCGTCATATAAATCAAATATCAGTTTATTAAGACCGAGGCCCGTTACTGCCGATATAACGTGAATATCTGCCTCAGAAATATTGGGAACTTCAGAACAAAGCTTATTTTTATAATTTGTTATTGTTTCATCATCAACTACATCCGCCTTGTTTAAGGCTATTATTTGTCTTTTTTGAGCAAGTTCTTCATTATGTAATTTGAGTTCTTTGTTAATTTTGAAATAATCGTCGTGGTCGTTTCTTGTCAGATCCAGTAAATGCAAAAGTATTTTTGCTCTGGATACATGTCTTAAAAAATCATGCCCCAGTCCTTTCCCCTCATGCGCGCCTTCTATCAGCCCCGGAATATCTGCGACAACGAATGAAAAGTTCATTTTTTTGTCGAATGCAGACATGTCAACCACACCTAAATTCGGAATTAATGTTGTAAAAGGATAATCAGCAATTTTAGGTCTGGCATTACTGATTTTTGATATTAATGTTGATTTACCCGCCGAGGGAAAGCCAATAATCCCAATTTCCGCCACAAGTTCAAGTTCAAGATTAACTTTAATGTTTTGGCCCTGTTCTCCGTTTTCCGCAAATTGGGGAGCCTGATGAATACTGGATTTAAAATGCGTATTCCCAAGTCCCCCTTTTCCGCCTTTGGCTATGATAAATTCTTGATTATTATTTTTAAGATCAACAATATTTTCATTCGTTTCAAAATTTTTAACAATAGTTCCGACAGGAACTTTTAATAATAAATCATCACCATTGGCTCCGGTCATGTTTTTTCTTCCTCCGTTAGCTCCATCTTTGGCTCTGAAAAATTTTTTGGTATGAAAATCAATTAATGTATTAATGTTTTCATCGGCAATCAGAATAACATTACCGCCATTACCGCCATTGCCTCCATCAGGGCCACCCTTGGCTACATATTTTTCTCTCCTAAAGCTAACCGCGCCATTACCTCCATTGCCTCCGGTAAACTCCGTCCAAGTTTTGTCACAAAAATTACTCATGCATGTTTATAATACCGGTTCATTATATGGGATTGACAATGAATGTCTAGATTCGTACTATTTATGAGCTAAATTTATGGGCGAGTGGCGGAACTGGCAGACGCGTGCGACTCAAAATCGCATTCTAGCAATAGAGTGAGGGTTCAAGTCCCTCCTCGCCCACCAGTTAAATTATTCATTGGATTGAAAATAATAAAATTTTACACTATTATGATGTGGAAATATTTTTTTAAAATTAAATACGCATGACAGACGGTATAAAGTTGCTAGATATAGATGAAGAATTAAAGAAAAAAGATTTTAGGGTGGCGATTTTTGGTTCAGCAAGGGTCAAAACCGGTTCAAAAGTTTATAGAGAGGTGTTTGAATTGGCGGAATCAATTGGTAAAAGAAAAATCGATGTAATTACGGGAGGAGGTCCCGGTCTAATGGAGGCGGCGAATGCCGGGCATGCAGCGGGTGACGCCGCGCAAGAATCCGAATCTATTGGTCTTAATATTGAATTGCCATTCGAGCAATCCGCAAATAAATACGTAGAAATAGAAAAAGATTTTGCTAATTTTTCAGAACGTTTGGACACATTCATGAAATTATCGAATGTTTTCATAGTTACACCCGGGGGTGTAGGCACAATGCTTGAATTTTTCTTTACTTGGCAACTATTGCAGGTAAAAAAAATGGGTTATAAACCCATTATTTTAGTCGGTGAAATGTGGGAAAAATTAATTCATTGGGTAATAGATTATGCTTTGAAAGACGGTCTTATCAGTTCGTCTGACTTTGATTACATTTACATTGTAAAAAATAACCAGGAAGCTATTAGACTCATAGACAGATTTAAAGATCAGTTTGACGCGGATGGCGAATGTAAACCCATTGATAAGGAAGAGCTTAAGAAGATTGTTTAAGCCTTATTGCATTTTTCTTACCCACTATGTACTCCAGGTCTTTTAAGCTTGCCTGTTTAATACTTTCAGGGCTTCCAAAATGATTAAGCAATTTAGACTTTGTTTTGGGTCCAATACCTTCAATAGAATCTAAAAAAGATGTTTTGACGTTTTTTAAATGAATATTTTGCTGGAAAGTCACAGCAAACCGGTGAGATTCGTCTCTTAAGTGTTGTATCAAAAGAAGTGTAGGATCGTTTTTGGGCAGAGAAATGGATTCTTTTTTTTCCGGTAAGTAAATTTCTTCATTTTTTTTGGCTATTGAAATGATATTCAGGTCGATTTCATATTTTTTTATTGCCTTCAATGCCGATGACAATTGCCCTTTCCCGCCGTCAATAACAATTAGGTCCGGTTTTGTTTTAAAAGATTTATCACCAGATTTTTTTAAATGGTCAAAAACAAATATCTCATTTTTTACAGTCCATTTGGGGTCTTTCTTCCTAACGGGTTGCATGCCAAGATCCAATAACTTTGTATGTAAAATCTTATTGGAAGCAATATATAATCGTTTCACTTTCAATTTTTCGGATAATTTCTTTAACATGGCCAATAATAAATTTTCACTGATTTCTTTTGGGATTCCTTCAGTAAGTAAAGGTTTGTTTGCATTTTTTATGTTTATTTTAATTATAGATTCAACGCCGGCGATCTTGAGTTTTTGAAAGGTATTAAATTTATTTTTTTCTTTTATATTAGACAAGTCCTTTTTGGTCGGCTTTGTAATTTTAATCTCTTTTAATTCAAGTGATGGTTTTAAGTATTTAATTCTTCTTGTCAAAGCTTCTTCAATGGAAGCAAAATCGTCTGGCTTGCCCGCATTATTCTGTGAAAGTTTAAACTTTCTATAATCGGACTTTTTGGGGAATCCATTTTCAAAAACAACCATTGAAGAAACTGTTTCCGTTCCTCCCAAGTGCGATATGTCAAAACATTCAATACGTTTTATTTGATTATTGGTGTCCAGTAATTCAGAAAGTTTTTTAAATGCATTTTTGCGTCTGTTTTGCATGTCACTTTGCCATTTAGCCTGATTTAACTTGGAAAAATGCGCGGCATTTTTATGTGCTAATTCAAGCAATTTGTCGTTTCTTCCCTTTTTTGGCTCTTTAATAATAACTTTGCGACCTTTCAGATCACTTATTAAGGCTTGCATACTGTCTATATCATCAAATCGATGGGGTACCAGAATGGTGTTTGGTATGTCTGTTGTTTTTAAATAATATTGTTCAACAAATGCTCTTAAAGTTTCCGTGGAAGATGTTTTTTTAGACGCATCTTTAAATAATTCAAAATTTTCTTGATTTAGCAACTTCCCTTCCCGAAGTTGAAATAAATTGAAATATGCCTTTTCATCGTCAAAAATGTAATTAATAACGTCAGTATTTTGATGATCCGGCGCAGTTACTGACTGAGTTTCCATAATGTCTTGAATCGCAAGTAATCTGTCTCTTAATTGCGCGGCTTTTTCGAATTTTTTTTCTGCTACTGATTTCGCAATCTGATTTTTTATTTGATCAATAATTTGCTCATGATTACCATTTAAAAAATCGATTATATAAGTGATGATTTTGTTATAGTCGTCTTTGCTTATATTGCCAATACAGGGAGCGTCGCATCTTTTGATATGATAATCAATGCACGGATATTTAATGGTTGCTTTTGTCACTTTAACATTGGTTTTTCCCGGTGAGTCAGGCAATTCTATTATTTCTAAAAAACAGTGCCTATACGGAAATATTTTTTTTAACACTTTTAAAGTTTTTTCTACTTTGTATCGTGCTGTTTTAGGACCAAAGTATAAGGCCTTGTCATTTTTCACCTCTCTGGTAATGAATATTTTAGGGAAATCCTCATTTTTGGTAATTTTAATGTAGACGTAATTTTTATCATCTTTCATCAAAATATTATACTTTGGTCGATGCTCTTTGATCATATTGGTTTCAAGCATAATAGCCTCAAGTTCCGTATCCACTACAGTATATTCAATATCATCAATGTGACTTACTAACTGTTTGGTTTTTTCATCTTTTTTGGTTTTCTGGAAATATGATGAAAGACGTTTTTTTAAATCTTTCGCTTTGCCTACGTAGATTATTTTTTTATCGCCATTTAAGAATCTATAAACACCGGGCTTATGGGGTGTGTTACCAATAATGTAAATTAAATTTTTTTTTGTGGCATTCATGTTGTTTATTTTATAGACTTTATATGAATTTGTTAATAATTGGAGTGAAAGAAAAGGTAAAAAAAATTAAAGAGTGTATCGCTTTTTTTTCATATTTTAAAAGGGCACTTAAAATAAATGAAATTGAAGAACTTACAGGTCATAGCGTTAAAAATGCTGAACTTGGTTTCTGTAAACAAAGTGAAAGTCATTATTGGATGGGCGAAGAAAAAATTTTATCGCTAAGGAAGATTCAAGATGAAATTTCCGCAAAATATTTGAAAAGAGCTCTTAAAGGGGCAAAATGGCTAAGAATAATACCATTTATTAAGTTAATCGCTGTTTGTAACACGGTTGCATTCAAATCGGCAAGAAGCAACAGTGATATTGATCTGTTTATTATTACTGATAAAAATAGAATCTTTACCGCACGAATCTTAAGCACTCTATTGATTCACTTAATAGGTATGCGAAGACACCGAAATAAAATTATAGGAAGGTTGTGCTTAAGTTTTTATTTATCAGAGAACAGGCTTAATGTTGGTGATATAAGGATTGAAAATGATATTTATATGCATTATTGGATGAAAACGCTATTGCCTGTTTATGAAAGGAATAATATGTATTGCAAATTTATGAATGAAAATAGTTGGATCAATGTATCAACTAAAAAGAAAGATTTAATGAAAGATGAATTTCTTTTTAAATTTTTCAGGTTTCCGCTATGGCTGATTTTAATTACACCAATTGGCGGATTTATTGAAAGAATTTTAAAGAAGTGGCATTTACGCCGTTTTGAAAATAATAAAGTTGTATTAAAGGAAGACTCAGATATTAGAATAAGTGAAGAAATGCTAAAATTTCATAATCATGATAAAAGAAAAGAAATCAGAGAAGGGGTGGAGCGTATTATGAATTCTTTTTAAAGTACAGCCTTATCGCTGTCCCGTTAAAACCGTATCTCTTTCTTATTTCGTTTTCCAGGTAGCGGCGGTATGAAAAATGCAATGATTTGGGATCTTTCAAATAATATACGAAACAAGGAGGATTAACTGCATCCTGCTCTAATTTGTAAAATTTATTTACACGATTCCCAACAGTTGGCGGCAAGTGCTTGTGTGTAATTTCTTTCATAAACAAATTTAACTCTTCATCGGGAATTTTTTTAAATCGCTCATTGTATATCTCATTTGCCAATTTTAATATATTCTCAACGTTTTTGCGTTTTAAGGCCGAGGTAAAGATTACGGGTGCCCAGGGCAAAAAATCGAATCTTGATTTCAAAATTCTAATAAAACGATTTTGTTCCGCTTCTTTGTCATCCATAAGATCGCTTTTATTGACAATAATAATTACTCCCTTCCCTGCTTCAAGTGCATAAGACGAAATGTGTTGATCTTGTTTTCTGACTCCTTCTTTGTAATCAATCAAAAGGCATACAATGTCAGATCTTTCAATAGCATCCAAAGCTCTAAAAGAACTGATTTTTTCAATTCCCCTTTCAATTTTTCCCCTTTTACGTAAGCCCGCCGTATCTATCAACGTAAATTTTTGATCATTCCATGTTATTTCAGTATCAATGGCATCTCTGGTTGTACCGGGTATGTCGGAAACAATTACTTTTTCTTTACCAATAATGGTATTTACAATTGAAGATTTACCAACATTAGGTTTTCCTATAAATGAAATATTAATAGTGTCATGTTGAAGATTGTCGGAATCTTTAAGGGGTGATAATTGAAGTTTTTTGAATTTTTCTAGAGTGAGCGAATAGATTTCGCCAATATTTTGATTGTGATAGGCGGAAATTTCAGTCGGTTCGCCAAATCCCAAAGTCATAATTTCTGGAATATTTGAATCTGATTCTTTGGTATCCACTTTATTCGCAATTAAGACTATTTCCTTTTTCGATCTTCTTAATTTTTCCGCAGCCTGATTGTCTTCTATTGTCAGGCCCTCTTTTGCATCTACTACAAAATAAACTAAATCGGCTTCCTGAATCGCCACATCGACCTGCGTTTGCACGTCATTTTCAATGTTTTCTTTCTTTCCATACTCAATTCCTCCGGTGTCGATTAGTATGGCTGTATAATCTCCTATTTCAGCTCTATGGTAAATTCTGTCGCGAGTTGTTCCAGCTATTTTCGATGTGATGGCATGTCTTTTATTGATAAGCCTATTAAAAAGACTTGATTTGCCAACGTTCGGGCGACCGACTATCGCAATTTTAGGTAATGTTTCAATCACAAAAATGTATTAAAGGCATGTAAAATATGTTATAATATAAAAGATATATTAAATAAACAGAAAATGAAGAAATTATTTCTATTGATACTGTTATTGCTGGGATTTCAAACTTTGGCATTAGCGCAGACAACTTTGTTGCCGCAAGCTGATGCGGGTTATGATGAGTGTAGAGTTATTTTGGATCAATTTGAGTTGACGGGTCAAATTATGTCCTCTGAAGCAGCTCAGAGTTCTTTAGCGGTGAACAGCTTGCAAAATGATGTGAGGGAAGCCGAGGGCAGATTTAACGAAGCACAAGATGTAATTGCTACTGAAGAGGCTTGTCAGGGCGATTTAGCCAACACTGATCAATGTAAAGAATTTTTTGCAGCAAAAAAAGAATTTGAAGATTTTAGCGCCGATCTTCAAGAAGCAACTTATTCGAAGCTTGCTGGTTCTGGGTGGACGAAAGACACTTCTGAACTTTTGGGGTGCGCCATTCAAACTGGAAGAATTAGTCTTGCTATGATTCCCTATTTTGTAACTTCGATAATAAATTACATACTTGGTATTGCCGGTTTGGTTTCCGTTTTGTTTATTGTGATAGGCGGATACCACTATATTTGGGGCGGTGTTACCGATGACAAAGAAAAGGGTAAAAAAACCATAGTACATGCATTAACAGGGCTTGGACTGGCTTTAATGGCATGGACAATAGTACAGGTTGTGCTAGCCTTAATTACTGGCTAAAACGGTTAATGTCTGTTTTGCCACCTGATCCCAATTATTTTTGAGTGGAGCGGATTTTTTAGCTTTTTTCGATCTGCAAAAAATTGTAAGAGCTTTTTCAATTGATTTGGTTTTATGGGGATCAAAATAATAAGCTTCTTTGCCGGCTATTTCAGGAAAACTTGTATTATTGGAACAAAGAATTGGTAAGCTAAATGTTTTAGCCTCAACAATCGGCAATCCAAAACCTTCAAATACTGATGGCGCAATAAACGCTTCGGCATGCTTAAGATAAAAAACTTTTTCCTCATCTGAAATTGAGCCCAGAAAAACAATATCTTCGTTTGAATCAAGTTTTTGATTACTAAACACTTTTAAGTTTTTTTCGCCGGCCACTAATAGCTTTATTTTTGATTGGTTTTTGTGCTTAAAGAGAGAGAATGCTTCTATAAGTCGATTTAAATTTTTGCGAGGCTCAATGGTTGAGATGGTAAACAAATATTTAAAAGCCGGTTTTTTTTTGTTGGAAGAGTGCTGAGGTAAATCGGGACAAGCTTCATGAATGGTGATTATTTTTTTTTCATTTATTGAAGTTTCGATTATAAGATCTTTCTTTGTGAAATTTGATACGGCAATTAATTGTTTACAGCTTTTATACTCTTTAAGCGGTTTGATAAGTAAATACCAAAGTCTTGATTTTAATGAAAAAAAGTTTGGAAAATGTTTAAAGGCCAAATCATGCACGGTCATTACCTTTTGACATGATTTGCTTACAGGCGCGGGCCGTAAATCAGGAAAAAAGAAAGTGTCAATTTCGCATCCCGTTTTACGGTATAAAAAAATGTCTAGTTTAGGTTTTTTAAAAATGGCCAATGCCAAATTAAAAATTTTATTTGGAATTCTTGTATGTATAAGAACTGTGTTTTTCTTTTTGTATTTATTTAAAATATGATCTTTATTTGCAAATGAATTAACAAATAAAACATATTTATTCTTTTTGTCATTCTTTAAAAGGTGTCTGATAATATGATCGCAATAAACCTCCACGCCCGATTTTGTTTCGTTTAACAGTGGCCTTAGATCAATTGCTATTACCATATTAATAAGTCATGACCAATATAAAGCGCTCTTTTATGGTTGCTTTTATTTTTTCCAGATTTGCAACGGTTGTTGATCCAATTTTGGCAAGAACTATTAAAGTGGCCTTTTGATCCAATTCGTCAATTTGATCCGGAAAATGGATAATAACACTTTTTTCTATGCTTTTTGCAAGATTTTCTAAGTCGGCACTGTTTATGTTCATGGCTATAATTTGATTTCGCGTGGCGCTTGTTTGATTTAAAAGTGAAGTAATATAGGCTTTGTTTTGATTTCTTAATTCGGATTTTTTAAGTACAAATTTTGCAAAAAACCTTTTACGAAGAAGTCCGGAAATTTGCCATGGGAAAGACACGATGCCCATAATATATTCATACGCGTAGGCAATAAATAATCCTATTGCAAAAGCAGCCATCACTATTATAAGAATAATTTTTGTCTCACTTGGAAAAACCTGCTCCACATTTGTTTGAAACAAGGCAATTTCAAAAGCGCTGTTTGTATTGGCGTTATATTCTTCAATATCGTTTTGAAGCTCGGTTTTAATATGCTCTGTTATTTGATCATTCAAAGTATTTTCAACCGAATTGAATGAATAGGTAATGACCAAGTTTTGTTTTTCTTGGCGTCTGGCGTTGAAAGATATGCCTTGATCAAAATTTTCATTTATTCTATTAATGAGATTTGGATTTTTAAACCATCCTTGAACGGTTTCCGTGAATTGATCCGCTGCCGTAACATTATCTAGTGTAGTGCTGGATTCCAGATTGTTTTGATCTGTTCCCAAGCTAATGAATACAGTTCCTTGCCAGCTCTTGTCGTCTTTGTCATCTTGCGTAAATGTGCCGGTTAAAAAAAATGTTCCAAGTAAACTAATTATAAGTGCCGTAAAGAGAATCAATAATCCCCTTCTTCTTAATAGATAAATATGTGCCAGAAAATCCATTATATTATTTGTTAGTAAATTTATCCCATTTCTTTTCTATAAATGCGATTAATTCTTTTTGAAATCTTTCTTCACTAAAATTTGACGCATGTTTAGAAATTTCACTGTATTTGTATTTCTTTTTTAAATGTTTATCAATAGCTTTTTGTAATTGTTCAACAGTTTGTTCTTTGAAAAAAACACCGTTGTTTTCGTTTTGTACAGTTTCAATCGCCCCTCCTTTTCCGAAAGCTATAACGGGGCAACCCATTGCCATTGCTTCTATAGGAATAATCCCGAAATCCTCCAATTGTGGAAAAATCAAAGCACTGGCAAATTTGTAATAATTTCTCAAGTCATCATCCGATACGTAGCCCAAAAACTCAATGTTGGCATTTGCCTTTGCTTTTAATCTGTTTTCAGATGCGCCAGTTCCTATGATTTTTAATTTAAGACCGTTTTTGTTAAATGTGTCTATCAAAAGATCAAATTGCTTATATTGAGTTAATCTTCCAACGGCCAAAAAATAGTCTTTTTTTGCAGGTGAATAATCATAGTATTCAGAAGTAATGAACGGATGAATCACAGTTGAAGGTTTTCTATAGTATTTATAGATTCTATTTTGTACGTAATGCGAATTGGCAATAAATGAATCAACTCGATCCGCACTTAATCTGTCCCACAATCGTATTTTATGAATGAACCATGGGGCAATCCATTTAATAAAAGGATTAATGTCGTATTTTTTAATGTAATTGACGCTATTTTCCCAAGCATATCTCATGGGCGAATGGCAGTAAGATATGTGTAAAGTGTCAGGTTTGGTAATGATTCCCTTTGCGCATGAATGAGAACTGGAAATAACCAGGTCAAAGTCGTCCAAATTGAATTTTTCAACCGCTCCCGGCATTAAACTTAAATAAAGTTGATGTTTCTTTTTAGCAAAGGGTAAATTGTTGATACCTGAAGTGATAACTTTGGCATTGTTGAAATCGGGATTTCTTTCGGAATCGTAAATTGTTGTAAAAATTGGGGCGTTTGGAAACAGCTTATGGAGCGCAAGAATAATCTTTTCAGCTCCGCCGGGCGTTGTTAGCCAGTCGCAAACAATAGCTACTTTTAATTTATGTATGTTCATAAAAAAATTTTCCCATAGATAATAGGCTTTTTCTGTCTTTTTTTCAATTGATAAAAGGATTATTTAAGATCTGACTGAAAACTTTTTTCAGAATACTTTTTCTTTTGTTCTATTAATTTTGGAATCGAAACTGTTTTATCCAAAGGGAAAAGCATGTTTAAAAGCCTTTTATGAGGTGATTTTTCATCTAATTGGTCGGCGGCTTTTGCTTTAAAAAGTTGTACAATTTTATTGTCCGGATCTCTTTCCAAGAGTCGTTCACATATGTGAATTACATCAACATACCTATCCTCATTAAACCACATACCAAGTAATTCAATAATTACTTCTTCATCGTTTTTTGCTATAGTAGAAGCCCTTTTTTCATTTTTGTCCGTAACAAGAATTAACTGACTGCTTTTTCTTTTACGAAGCAACATTAACCACGCAAAACCGAATCCTACAAAAAGGGCGACTGTCAAAATGTGTTGATAATGCAACAACAAATTAAATATTGCATGTAAAACGGAAGCTATAAATATTCCCTTAATAATTGTTATATGTTTATAAGATTTAATTTTAGTTGATCCTAAAATTTTGCTGATTAAATTGGTTAATAATTGTTTTTTACCTAATATTTTTGAATGTTCGGTGATATGAATGGAAAACTTAGCTATGCCATAGTAATAACCCAGGAATCCGGAAAAAATCATATGTGCCGCAGTTGTGAATATGGACCTAAAAAGAATTGTTACTACAATTTCCTGAGGAGAAAAGCTTTGATAAATGGTAACAAAGTAAAATATATTTTCTGCAAAGGCAAAGCCTAAAGCGGTTATTAAACTGAAATTGATCGAATCATTGATATTTTGGATTATCGAATATTTTTTATCAGCGACTCGGACTACTATTTGTTTGGCAATTTCTTCAAAAAGTGCCGCAAATACAACAAATACAACGTATTTACCGCCCGGACCAGATGTAAGGCCTTGAAAAAACCTGATTATGTCTAATTGAGGGAATTGGTCAATCAGCCAATAAATACCGAATACGGGCAGAATTGAAAAAATTGAAAATATAAAAAGGTACAATTGGCTTTTGCCTTTTGATTTCTTGTAAAGAAAACTAAGCCAAATAACGGCCGGTATTAAAGCAAATACCGCCGCAACAATGTATATTATAATTTTTTCAGACATGGAGTATACTAATTTTCATCTCCACCCGCTGGCTGTAATAATGCGAATTTTGCCTCATCCATTGTGGCATAGCAATTGATAAGCTGTGTAAGACCAACGACTTGAAGAATATCCAAAATATTACTTCTGGTTTTCGCTATGACAATTTTACCGCCGCCTTCAGTAATCTTTGTGTACCAATCCGTTAAATAACCGATAGATTTACTGTTCATATACTCCAATTCTTCAAAATCAAACAATAAATATAAATTTTGAGGCGTCTGCTCGATTAATTCATAAATTATTTTAGCCTTTTCATCTACATTGCTTTCGTCCAATTGCCCTTGGAACTTAACCAATTTGGCAACTATATCATCATTTGATACCTGTATATCTTCAATTGTAATATTAGCTTGTGTCATAGCGGGTGTTATTAATTTTGTTTCTATTTAATTAAGCACAACATGAGTAGGATTTTCAAGCGGATTTGTAGACTTCGGAGTATTCGGATCTTTCAAATATTTTTTAATTTTAACCAGAATTCCACCATTTTCATTGTCTTTAAACTCTAATTCATCTGTCCATTCAGAAACGATTTTTGAAAGACCACGGCCTCTGATTCCGGTGTGAACATAATTCGGATCTCTTCTTTCTTTAACCAATTGAGTTAAATCTGCCGCGGACATTTTACTTTTGCCTGTTCCCGTGTCTTGAACGGAAATTTCTATACTTTCATTAGAACGATTAACGAATGTGATAATAATATCTTCACCGGGTCTAGAACCATATTCGATCGCATTATTGCAAAGTTCATCGACCACGGACTGAAACCTGAACGCCCATTGTTCTGAAAAACTTGTCATATTTCTAATCAATCCCAAAGTAAAATCTCTTATGCCTGAAACAAAATACGCGTTTGTAGGCAATGTGATACTTATTCTCATAGGTTTATTTTCCTGCGGTTGACTTGGTCCCTGGCCTAAGGTCGCCGCGGGATTTTGCATTTGTGTTGGATTTTGATTTTCCATAATTTCGCTAAATGCGATTAAAAACTCTTAATAATATATCAAATTTTGTAAAATTTGTCAAAGTTGTAACTATAGACGTTTCTGGTCACGTCGTGACATTTTCAGTATTTTTTTAAATATACGCTTTATGAAATTACTGTTTAATCCTTTTTTGGATGCTGTTTTGCTAATTGAATCCAGTTTACTTGATTCCCGTTCAGGATTTTTCACTTTAAATTTGAGTTTTTTTTTGATCAAACCAATTTTGTTTGTACATATTTGCCTTTTTTTTAATAAATCAATCAGCCGGGTATCGATTTGATCAATTTTTTTGCGCAGACTTTTTATGTCAGTTATTCTCATATATTGCATATTAAAAGATTTTTTCTTGATTTCAAAGGTTTATTATATTAGAGTTGCGAAGTCTTTATTTCTGCTTGTTTTATGATTGCACAATCCTCCCTTTAATAAGGGCTAAATGCAAAATGATTAAAGCAAGTGTTAACCACAAGGATCATATGGCAAACGATCAAATCTCAAAAATGCTTGAAGCAGCGGTGCATTTCGGACATAAAACACAAAAATGGAATCCAAAAATGCGTCATTATATCTATGGATCAAAAAGCGGGATCCATATTATTGACATTTATAAGACTCAATTGGCACTGGAAAAAGCCAAAGAGTTTATTTCGCACATGGTTTCAAGCGGAAAGAATGTGATGCTTGTATCTACAAAGCCACAAGCTGTTGATCTTATTATTAACACGGCAAAAGAAACAAACATGCCGTTTGTTGTGAATAAATGGATTGGCGGTTTGTTGACTAATTTTGACACAATGCGAAATAGAATTCGATACTATAATAAATTAAGTGAAGAAGAGAAAAATGGTGAATTTGATAAATATACAAAAAAAGAAGCCTCTAGTTTAAGGAAAGAATTAGAAAAACTTACCAATGCTTTAGGAGGTTTAAAAGAAATAGACAGAAAACCGGATGTTTTATTTGTCGCGGACGTTCATAGAGATGAAATCGCCGTTAAAGAAGCGCAAAAACTTAATATTCCCATAATAGGTATATGTGATACGGACGCGGATCCTGATCAAATTGACTATCCGATTCCGGGTAATGACGATTCCATTAAATCTTTGACTTATTTGATCGGCGAAGTTAAAAGTGCTATTTTGGC
>WJJQ01000022.1 GCA_014729615.1 Candidatus Peregrinibacteria bacterium
ATAACCTGCCAGTGGGCGCGTTCTTTCACGCAGGTCGCCTCGCGCTCGCGGGCCGCCATTTCTTCAAGAGTCAAATGAGGTTCGATTGCGATTCGTTTTGCCATGCTCACATTATACACTATTTTCCCGAACTTGGTATCAGGTGTTCTATGCAAAGATGTTGGGTTGGCGCGGTCGGGGTTGGTCGAGAATGATTATTGGGCGCGAAAGGAACGATCCTGGTGATGAGTCTGGTGAACATGGGTTGGCGCTTTCGGGAAATGGGCATAGGCGAGGTTGATGATTCTATTATACGGGATTCTGGGGGCGAAAAATACCTGCAATTCCGCAGGTATTTATTGAGTATTACTTCCAACATAGCGATCTTGGGGTTCAGATTCGGGACTGAGTGCAGTGGGTCGTCTGAAAGGTGATTTTGGGGCTTATTGATGTGGTTTTGTGTGTGTTGAGGTGGCGGGAGTTTGAGCCTTGCAAAGGGCAAAACAGTCAAACGCATCCCACCGCCCGCTCGATCCCGTCAGACAAAGTGCTGGATGTCCTGGAGTGGCTGTTTGCCACACGCGGGATTCCGCATCATCTGCGCAGCGACAATGGACCCGAGTTCATCGCGCATCGGGTTCAAAGCTGGTTGGCCCAGCAGCAGTGCCATACGCTCTACATTGAGCCTGGTCATCCCTGGGAAAACCCTTACATTGAGCGCTTCATCGGGACGCTAGGCCATGACTGTTTGAACCGCTACTGCTTTGACAACTTGCGGGAAGTGCAGTACATCATTGAGGACTGGCAAGAGCAATACAATCATCATCGACCACATAGTTCACTGAACTACTTGACGCCGGTTGAGTTTGCTACCCAATATTGGACTGGGGTAATTCCTCTTACTCCGACTGGCACATAGTTTTGGGGCTAGACAGGCTGATCTTTGGTGTTTCTTCATCGCACCGTCATTGGTGGAGAATATCGCACCCACGTTTGGTAATGACCAACTGATCATTATCGTGCGTTGGGCGCATAACAGCCCGCAGGTCGCTAGTTTGCGCGTTGCATCAGATGGATAAGTGTTTGCGCCATCGCCGTTAATGAGTGCTATTTGACGGTAGTCTGTTGGATCGTTCACCCTATTGGGTATTCTTATGAATTCTTTGGGGTACGCTTCTTCAGATTTTGATAGAGCCATATGCCGATAGCAACAAAGAGCAAGACAAAGGACAGCGTCGTGAGGGTACTTTTACCAACCGAGAACACACTACTGAGGGTAACAATGGCGCTAGGGAGATCTGGGTATTGGGTCAGCATAGCAATGATGCCAATATTTTCCAAGTAGTCGAAGATGCCCGCCAAGAACGGCACAAATACAAGCACCTGCATCCAGCTATCATCTGAAAAGACACGCTTAAAAATGAAGCTGAGGAGCAGCATATAGGTCACAGCGAAGAACCCCGGATAGAGGAAATCCACTGGGATTTGGTGGGTCAGATAGAGGTCACGCCCATCTTCACCGAGAGTTTCCAGCAAGCCTTGGGCATAGTCAACGCTGTAACCTTCAGGCTTCAGGTCGAAGAGTACCATATCGCCAGCATACTCCGATACCTGTGGAATCGTAACCATGAGCATGAAGGCATATAGCATTTGCGTGATGATGAACAAGATGAGAATGTTTCTTCCGGTAGCATATCCATGGATGGTGTTTTGTAAGACTTGCATCTTATTGATCTCCTTAAGCCAATATGGCATCGAATGATGATTGTTTTCCGAACAGCGTTCGGTGATATTCAAAAAAATTTCGGCGCGGTTAGACATCATCAGATTGATGAGCAAGACCTGCTAAGAACGTCCCTAATGCTAGCCGATCTATCGCCTCAAAGTCGAACGCTTGTGGGAGAAACAAATTGACCTGTACGAAAATCATGCCAAGACACATGGTCCACAAGCCATAGAATATATCGAGAGTGCCAGATGATTCGCTTTCCAAGAAGACTCCCGCTTCAATACACTCTTGGATGGCATCGTGGAACAATCGTGTGATAGGGTCTGCTAGCAAATCCGGCAAAGTGTACTTCTCGAACTGTTCTGCTACACATGGATTGTTGCGTGATAGCAAGCCTATGTAGGTTGGCTCTCGCCGTGCATAACGCAAGAAAGCCAAACAGAGTTCCAGCACGTATGCATCTGGTTGCGCTTGCCTTGGGACAGCTTCCAATTCTGGCAACAGACGATTGGCACTCTCGATACTGACAGCGCGGATCAGGTCATCCTTATCGCTGAAGTACTCATAAAGTCCCGCGGGACTGAAATCTGCACGGCGGGCGACTTCTCGCAGAGAGAATTTCTCCAAGCCGTTCTCTCGGATTAGTTGAAAGGCCTTTTCGACAATATCTTGGCGCGTGCGTTCTTGCCGCCGTTCGCGGGGTGACTTATTCATTTATTGAACGATGTTGTGTTTCCGAACATTGTTCGAATTGTAGATTGATGCTTTCATCATGTCAATAGCGGTCTTTATGATGCGAGACTCGCTAGTGTGCGTTCGCACGGCAATCTGAGCACGTGGTTGCCCGGTTATTTTGTACATCTGCATCAGGCTTGGGATATAAGGGGCTGTCAAAGGCTTTAGCATTAGTTCTGTTGAGTAAATCTACTAAATGTAGTATAATAGGCGATGTAGATAGCAGAGGTACTCATGGAACTTGCGCAACCTAACAAAACATATCACACCACCCATAGCTGGGTCTATTCATGTCAATACCATGTCGTGTTTTGCCCCAA
>WJJQ01000023.1 GCA_014729615.1 Candidatus Peregrinibacteria bacterium
CAGTAAGAATACCGGGTAAAGCCCCACACCCAGTAAGAATACCGGGTAAAGCCCCACACCCAGTAAGAATACCGGGTAAAGCCCCATACCCAGTAAGAATACCGGGTGTGGGGGGAGGTGTGAGGGCAAGTTAGTTGGTGAAATTTTAGGAAAAATTTAGATTGAAGCAGTAAATTGTAGAAAAATCATCATTAAAACTTTAGAAAATGAAGAGAGATCCCATAAATCCAGAATCGTTTTACCACATTTACAATAGGTCGAATGGAAAGAAGAAAATATTTTTTAATAATGCTGATTTTGGTAAGTTCATCGAAATTCTAACGCGCGCAAAAAATCAGCATGACGTGATAATAGATACGTATTGTATTATGCCAAATCATTATCACTTGCTTGTAAAATTAGATGCAAATAGCATAGCTATGGGAAATTTCGTTAAGTCACTTCAGATATCATACGCAAAATATTACAACAAAAAGTACAACCACACCGGTCATGTTTTTGGAGGAGAGTATAAACGTGAAGAGGTCGAGACAAACGACTATTATGAAAAAGTGAAGAAGTATATATTGAAAAATCCGGTCAAGGCGGAACTAGCTAAGGACAGCAAAAAATGGCCTTATTCAGGCCATTTTCAGTGGTGAAACAGTGATTTTTTTAGCGGGAAACTCGTTTAACTTTAACCGGTTCATCAGCGGATTTTACTTCATATGGTTCAACCAAGACCGGAGCATCGGAATCTGCGCTTTTTCCAATATAATTGTTGATTACAAAGTACTTTCCGCCATTTTTTGTTTCAATTTCCGATGGATCTTCAGTAAATGCATCAATATTGCCCGTTTCTTCAATTTCACTGGCCGCCCATAGAGCATAACCGTCATAGTCGGCAGTTGGAGCGCTGTAGTAGTAGCCTTTTTCGCATTCGGTGGCACCGAAAGTTTGCGGGCCCATTGGGTCTCCTACAACTCTGCCCGGCATATAATCGTCAATTAAATCCATGTCTTCAATACAGGCGGACTGTGCGGGATAAGAGTCATTATCGGCAGAATGCATTTCGACTGCGGCGACCAGTATGTTTAAATCAGCCTTTCTTGCCGCGTCACGCGCCCTTGCGGGCGCTTCTATTTGAGCGTCGATCAAGTCAGAAGCGGCACCTTCAAGATCAATTTCAATATCAACAGATAATAACGAATCCTCAAAAGTCGCTTCTACTTCTTCGGGCATGTCGGGATCATTTATCAACACATTCACACCCGAAGTAACCATTTCATAAATTTGTTTAGTTTCTTCCTTGGGAATATCCACACCTTCTATTTCCGCATCTTCGTAATAGGTAGAATAGTACGTTTCATAGTCGGCAAACTGATACTCCATGTTTGCATTTAAAACTGATTCATCAAGATCAACAAACAATCCCATATAAGGCCCGGCAAAAAGGATTTGTATTACAGCTTCAATATTTGTGGATGCATTTGCAAAATCATCACCTCCTACAGTTGCATCAGAAATTCTTGCCGGATTATCGCTCGGGCTGATAAAACCTTGTGCATGAGCAAGAGGTAAAAGCGGAGTGGCATTAGATTCAAGATTACCAAACCCGCTACTGCCGCCCAAATTACCAAATCCGGACCCAAATAGAGCCGCTCCCGAATAAACAAGGGGCCCCAGTTCCTTAACATCGACAGGTTTTGCCAAAAATGCTATTTCAGCGTTACCGTATTCGCCCTTAACACTCGCAAAAATTGGATTTTTGCGCAAATCACCTTCCAGCATTTCATCGCCAAAGCGTCCTGTCAAAATGTTGCCGTTCCGCTCTACCACAAGACCTTCTTGGTCTGCTGCAATGGCTTCATCATAAAGTTTTTTTGCCATTTCTTCATCGCTCACTTCCATTGCATAAATTCCCGAACCCGTTTCCGGAGCTGCGTCCAAAGAAAGTGGACCTTTGGCAACAAATAAAATGCTTTCAACTTTAGTAAAATCAAATTCATCCGTTATTTCAGACTCCAGTTTTTCCTGATATTCGGCAATTTTTTTGCTTACATCTTCGGTCTTTTTATAGCTGAAAATAATGCTGGCATCGGTCCCTTTAACATAAGGCAAAAGGGATTCGGGCAAAATGTTACTCTTAGGTTGCACTTTCATAAAAACTTCTCGTGGGATTAGCCCGTAAAATTCAAAATCCGGATCGGTTGTATATTTGTAATACGCAAAACCGGTTGCACCGGCCATAATGACCAGCACGACAATAAGTATGGCCGCGACAGCGGAAAAACCTTTTTTCATAAGAGGGGATTATTAATAATTAAACAATTATCTAAAATTATACCAAAATTCTAAAAATGGATCAAAAAAAAAGCCGCGGCTGTGAAACAGCCGCGACCCTCATTTTTAAATAACCAAAAACTATTTCACTGCCAAGTGAGCGTTTGTATCTTCAGTAGGACTAGAAATAGCAGTATTTACCATATCAGCAAAATCTGTAGCTGAAGTATCTATATCTTGAACTGCTACATTTCCACCTGTTCCTTGCTCAAGTCCGGCAACAACTATATACGAAACTGTTCCACTTCCCACAGCATACATATAATTACAGGAATCACCACCTGTAATAGTTTGATCAGTCAAATCATTCATAGTTGATCCCGATGGATCCGTAGGCGATTGACCTCCTTGAAAATAACCTTCAAGTGCTCCGGCTGTAACTGTACCACCATCTGTTAAACTATCAACACATGTCAATGTGGCATCCGCTGGATAGTGACCAAAATCAGAACCGAAAGTTTCGATTGCCGCCACAATGTTATTTACGTCAGCCTTTCGCGCTGCGTCGCGGGCACGTGCGGGAGCACCCAGAATACTTGGTAAAAGAGCCGCCGCCAAAATACCAATAATGGTAATAACGATTAACAGCTCGATAAGGGTGAAACCCTTTTTATTTTTAAACATATTTTTTTGATTAAGGGATATTAAAATATGTATTTGTACTTCTTATAATTATAAAGATTTTTTCATAAATTGCAAGAAAAACCATAACAAAGCGCATAAACCACTTACGACATCGTACAATCATTTAGAACGATCCGGCCGCGTCGGTTAACTGCATGATAGGCAACATAATCGCTGCCACAAGCCCTCCGACCGTCACACCAATGATCACAAGAATAAGCGGTTCCATAATTTTACTTAAAGATGCCACCGCGTTATCAATTTCTTCGTCGTAAAAATCGGCGATTTTATTCATAACATTGTCCAGCTGAGCGGTTTGTTCACCAACTTCAATCATATTAACCAGCATTTTCGGGAATAAACGGCTTTCAGCCATGTTTTCAGCCATAGGGATACCCCTTTTCATATCTTCGGCTGTCAGCAAAAATCTACGCTTATAAACCTCATTCCCGACGGCATGCGAAATGATTTCCAAAGATTTAATAATAGGTACACCCGACCC
>WJJQ01000024.1 GCA_014729615.1 Candidatus Peregrinibacteria bacterium
CGCCAGTTGTGCCCGGGAAATGCTCCAACGGGGGGACTGGGTCGTCCCCTGGTTCAACGGTGAGATGTTCCCCGACAAGCCGCCCCTGATGTTCTGGAACATGATGGCCGGGTTCGCCCTCTTCGGCCAGACCGAGTTCGCCGCCCGGTTCGCCTCCGCGGTGCTCGGCGTGGCCACGGCCCTGCTCGTCTTTCATCTGGGTAAAACGCTGTTTAACGACCGGGCCGGTTTCTGGGCTGGGCTGGCGACCGCCTCCTCCATCATTTTCACGGTTTCCGCTAGAGCGGCGACGGTCGACACGGCGCTGACCTTTGTGATCACGCTGGCGCTGGCGGCCTTCGTCTGGGGGATGCGGAGGCGAACGGGGTCGATGCTCGACGAGGACGGCCCGATTCCCTGGCCGTGGGCCCTGCTGATTTATGCGGCCACCGGAATCAGCGTCCTCGGAAAAGGCCCCGTCGGCGCGATCATGCCCCTCGGCGTCATTGGGATGTTTTTGCTCGTCCAGCAGTATCTGCGAAGCGACGCCGCCGCCCGGCCCAAACACGCCTCCTCTTGGTTGGACCGCGCAAAAGCCGTCCTGACCACGCTCGTAGGCCTTTTTTCACCGAAAAACTTCGCTATCGCGATTTGGCGGATGCGGCCGTTCACCGCGGTAGTGGTCCTCGCCGCCGTCATCGCCCCCTGGACGATTCTCGTCTACCAACGAACCGACGGCGCATGGATCCACGATTTCCTCTGGAAATACAACCTCGGCCCCTCCGTCAAGCCGATTCTCGGCCACACGGGCCCCTTCTTCTACCACATCATCTCGATCATGATCGGGTTCTTCCCCTGGGCCGTCTTCCTGACCCCCATGTTTATCCACCTGTTCCGGCGGTTCCGCGCCGGGGCGGAACATCGGGACGGGTACGTTCTCCTCGCCTGTTGGATCGGCGTCATCGTGGGACTCTGGTCGGCCGTGGCGATGAAACTGCCCCATTACGTCCTTCCCGCCTATCCGGCGCTCGCGCTACTTCTGGGCGGCATGATCGCGACCTGGCTCGAAACGGAGTATCCCCGCGCCCGCTATTGGATGCGAAACGCCATGGTGACGAACATCGTCATCGGCCTGCTGATGGCCGTCGGGTTTCCGATCGCCGCCTGGTTCTTCCTGCCGGGCGAATGGTGGCTGGGAATGATCGGAGTCATCCTGATCATCGGGGGGGCGGTCTGCCTGAGATGGAGCAATCGCGGCGAGTTGGCCCGGGCCTTCGGCGCCTACGCGGTCATGTCGGTCGTCTTTCTCACCGCGATATTCGGCTTCGCCACAATGCGAATCGCCCTCTACCGAAACGCCCCGAGCATGACGGCCCAACTAAGGGAAATGCACCGCGACGGCGTCGATCTTGTCTCGTTTCGTTTCCTGCGGCAGGGATTCGTCTTTTACGGCGGAAAACCCGTACCGAAGACCCATCACCCGTGGAACCTGCGGCAAACGGTCGAAGCCTCGAAACGGCCGTACGTCCTCACCCTGGACGAACACGTCAGCGCGCTCGAGAACGCCTATCCCGGACGGTTCGAAACGGTCCTCGAGCAGAAGCGATTCCTGGAATCGGGGAAGGTGGTCATCCTGCGGCCCAAAAAGCCGGCCGCCCGAACCGCCGCCACGGAATCCTCGAAAGTCAAACGATAGGCACGAACGGCCGGCGGTACTCCCGGGAAAGGAGTGCGTCCGCCGCGGGGACGCCGAACGTCTCCGTCGCCGCATCGAGCGACAAAACAGGGCCGAGGGTCAACTCGGTGGCCTCGGGGCTCAAGGCGTTCGCTTTGAGATAGTTCTCCATCCGCGCAAAGCCGGACGCCAGGTCTTCCCGCGTTTCTTTCGCGTAGTCGCGCAACAGTATCTCTTTCACTTCCGCGGCCGGCATCCGTTCGCCGATCCGATACGAAATATTCCCCGCGTGAACCAGCGCGGCTGAAAGGTGGCCTTCGAGAATCTCGGCATTGAGGTCTTCGCGCCTTCGCGAACGAACTGCCGTCAAAAAGTTCCGGCGATGGCTTATGTCGTCTCCTCGCTCAAACTCCTCGACGACGTTTCCGTCCAAGTCGGTGATTTTTCCTCCGCGATATCCGTGAACGATCGCCCGGCCCTCCGTTCCGTAGAAGACCACGCCGCCGCTGCAACCGTCGACCGGCCCCGCCGGGAGGTTTCGTACTTCGAAGACCAGCGTCTTCTCGCCGAATTCGTGAACGACGACCTGGGTGTTCGCCGTGTCGCCCGCATCGTCCCATGCCAACCGCCCGCCGTAGGAGAAAACGCGGCGGCTGTGCTCTACGCCGAGTCCCCACCGGGCGATGTCCATCTCATGAATACCCTGATTCCCCAAATCCCCGCTTCCATAGGGCCATTGCCAGTGCCAGTCGTAGTGGAACTGGGGCCGCGTGACCGGCGCGTTCGGAGCCGGACCGAGCCACAGGTTGTAATCGACAACCGACGGCGGTTCGTACGTGCCCCGCGGGCCGATCGCCTTCCTCCGGCGATGGCAAATTCCGCGTGCCAATCTCACGTCGCCGATCTTCCCGGACCGAACGCGGTCGATGATCTCGCGTGTCGGCTGTGAAGACCGCGCCTGCGTGCCGGCCTGGCAAATGCGTCCCGTCTTTCGCGCGCACTCCGCCAGCATCCGCCCCTCGGCCAGATTGTGCGACACCGGCTTCTCAACGTAGACGTCCTTTCCGGCCTGCATCGCCCAGATGGCGGCCGGTGCATGCC
>WJJQ01000025.1 GCA_014729615.1 Candidatus Peregrinibacteria bacterium
ATGCGTTTGCCCTGATTCCTGCTCTTTACGGGTTGCTATGCCATGGCTTTTGTCGGATATACCCGGGCCACGCCATCTCGTCGGTAGTCAGTGAAAGAAATTGCTGCTGTTTTCGGCTCAGATTACGGGCCTTTGATACACCCGTGAGGTGGGGAGCATTGTAAGCAAAGGATGATAAAAATGAAAATTATTATTACCTAACTTCGTCGATTCACTTGCGTAGAACCGACGAGTTTAGTCACTTAGCAGCTAATGTTAGTCAAAAAAATGCAGAGAATGTAAATATTATTTACAATATGCGAGGTGTGGTATGATTACCATTTCTCGCAATTTCAACCCGAGTAAAACGACGCTCCTTCCCAGCGTAGTTAAATAATATTTAAGTGTTTTTGGAACGCGTTTAATAAGGCCGTGAAGTCGTAGTCTTAATAATAGTCTTGACATTTTTTGACTACTAATACCCGGGAGTATTTTTCTCAAATGTTTATTTCGGAATCCACTAATAGTAAACTCGCCGCGGGCGATTGCATTCAGAAGCGATAAATCGCTTTCGTCAAATAAATTAAGTCCCTTAATGGATTGATTCGGTTTTCTGATAGTACGAGCTATTTTAATAAGGCGTTTTATGCCGCCACTTCGATCTTCGATATCTGATATATACGCGATATAGCGCGTTGTGGCTTCTTTTAAGATAGTGGCAAGATCGCTCATGCTGTAGATACTTTTTTTCATGGATGCATATTTTTTAACAACACTACCATCATGCTTGCGAACGTCTCTGAACTGCTTGAAGAAGGAGACATCATTACTCGTTACTTCAATTCTCAGTATATGCCCGAATTTATCATACATTTTTACCGATGTTGAACCAAGCTGGTGCCGAATGCGTGTTCCCTCTATGCGAATGCCATAATTACTTCCAGCTTCCCCATTATAGTTTGCCTTTAATTTTCTCCCCAGAAACGTGGCGACATCATCTGCTTTTACCGCATGAATAGCAGTTTCACACATTTGCGAATAAACAGGCTGCAAATCTTTTTGGTGCTTAAAGACAATATCGGTTGCATATTCTACCTGCATAATTGACCAGTGATATTCACCAAACTTTTTTGGCTATATCCGACTTTCTCCCTGGAAATGTTAACATTTACATCCATATTAGAACATGGTATTGTTTGCATCGTAAATAAGATTCCTTGTGAGCTGGAAATGTAGATTTGCAGAGCCATTTATTATTGCTGCATTTTTTTTGGTGAGCCGGAGGCCGAGTAGGGGGTTAGGTAGGACGTTGCAGGTTGAAGTGTAGTTCAACCCCCACTCATGGAGCTTTTGTGCAGGCCCTTTTTGGCTCCGTTTATCTTGTATCGGCGGCAAATTGCTTATAGGTGCTCAATGCAATAAGAAATTCGATGTTTTTTTTGCCCCAACCGCCTTAACCCGATTAATAAAAGTACGTAATTGTTCCGAGTTAGTAAAGAGAAAAGTTGTGGTTTATTGAGCCGACTTTAAAAAAAACTATTTTCAGTGCCAGTAGGTGAATACGCTTTCGACTTTTCTCTTGACAAACTCTCCACAATTACGTATTGCTCAACTAACGGGTTAAGGTGAAATATGATCAATAATCACAGCATTCTATATTTGGATGGATAGCAAGTCTCTATAGCGACATCACCACACACAAGGTAGATTATATCGCTGAATGCCTCAAGCGTACGAAAGCCGCTCGCACGGTTTTTAATCATACGGACTATGCGGTTGATACCTTCAGCAACCGCATTGGTTATACGCGGGCCGATAAACGCAAGAATATTCTCACGATGTGTTCGCAAGGTAAGCGCAAACTTTCGCATCGGTTCCAGCCGCGAACGTAGTGCGCTTGTTATCCAACTATCAAGAAAATCCTCCGCACACTTTTTATACGTGTATTCCCAGAAATGCTCAAATTCATCTTTCAAACGCCATGCTCGATATATTCGATTGTTCTTTTTATTCAACTCTTTGAGTAATTTACGATCCCGACGACTCCGATTGCGTGAATGACGAAAAAGTATCCACCTTAACCCTTTCAATGCTTTCCGTCCTTCATCATTCTGGGACAATAACTCACGCCATTGCTCCTTACGAACTTCATCCATTGCCTCATTTAGCGCTTTGGCAACATGAAAACGATCAATTACCAAAACTGCGTTCTCGCAATAGTGCTTAATTGCACCAATATACGCTTGTGCCATATCACAAGAAGCAAAAAGGATTCCATTACGCTGATAGGCGGAAAGGTGCTTCTCAAAAAAGCGGTCTATTGTCTCTCGCCCTTTGCCTTTGCCAACCCAAACGACACAACCGCGATCAAGATCGTACACTATCGTCGCAAATTTCTTGCCCTTACGATATGATATCTCATCTATGCCGATTACTTTTAGACCGCGTATTCGATGATTTTCGCGATAGCGGTTGATAATACGGTGTATCGTATCTGATACTGTCGATGACGCCATACCAACTAAATCAGCGACTTCGCTTTGAGGCATTATTGTAGAGAGATGAATTATGCTATGCTCAAGTCGAAGGGTTATGCGTGAATAGGGCGCAGCCCACGCTAAGCTCTCCTGTATTTCACCATGAACAGGGCATATTATTACCTTCGGACGGTAAAGGAAATAAACGAGCCATTTTCCAATGCGAAGATCGCGCCAACAACGATTCTCTAAGACTCGCTTTATGCGCCCCAATCTGTTACATTTCGAACATCGCCGACCTGTTTTCCATGGCCGCACCTGAATGTTAAGCCTTTTGTTTCGATAATCATGCCAGCAGTCCTTGGCTCGAAAACCTTTCATCCAAAGTGTGCGTGATATAAATTTCATCATAGTCATAGGCGCCCTCCATTTTTGTTTTTTTTTGTGATGTCTAAAAATGGCTTTCGGGTAGCCTATGACTCTATAATTATGGGCACACGATGAATCCTGGCACCTAAAAAGCCGGGAGAAAGTCGGATTGAGCCAAAAAACATATTCTTTTCCTGGAATTATTAAGAAATTCTTTGTAGGGCCAAAAGCATTTTTAACATATATTCTCCTTTGTGAAAGATGTTCATTTGCAATTGCTCTATTGAGCTTAATTTCTCCTTGTGTTCCTGATGTGTTTCCATTTGCTTTTTCCCACCCATTTTCAAGATCAAGATAGCCATCTTCGTTATTATCGTATTC
>WJJQ01000026.1 GCA_014729615.1 Candidatus Peregrinibacteria bacterium
ATTGAGAATTTAATAATTGAATTTGAAAAAGAAATTTTATAGTGGAATGGGTACATAACAATTCAATTGAACTTGACGCCGTCTTTTGTCACGGTTTTTGCTAAAGACGCTCACTAATCGTTCGCTCAAAAACCGCGCCAAATCCTTCCGCTTACGCTCCAGGAACGAGGGCGCAAGTTAATTGGTCGTTATATGGTCTAAAAAAAAATATGATACTTAAACAAAAGAGATTGAAAAAAAATAGCAATCGATTTAAACTAGTTTAATAGAAATAATGGAAAATATTGAGGATACAACCTGGAAATCCTTTAATAAAAATCTCATAAAATATCTATTCAAAACCAACGCACTTAAAACTGCAAAAATAGCGGAAGCTTTCTCAAATATTAAACGACATGAATATTTACATGATTTACCCAATATTGCTATGGCTTACGAAAATAAGGCTCTTTCTTTAACATTATCACCAGAAGATAATAAAAATACTATTACTTGGTCTACACAGCCAAATATTACATCATTAACATTAGAGTCAGCCAAAATCGAAAGAGAACAAAAAATATTAGAAATAGGTACGGGAACAGGATATCAGGCGGCATTAATCTCAGAAATAGTAGGAAAAAATAGCCAAGTAGTAACAATTGATTGTAATAAAAAAATCATCAACCGCGCATCAGCTATTTATAAAAATAATAATATAAAAAATATCACCTGTGAATTGGGTGATGGATGGAAAGGAAGTAAAAACAATAAAAAATTTAATAGAATTATTGTGACAGCAGCAACGAATGAAATTTCTCCATTTTGGATAGAACAGCTTCTCGATAATGGTTTGCTTATATTACCACTTCAATATTCAAAATCGAATTTATTGACATCAATGTTAAAAATAACTAAAAATCAAAAAAAATATTCAATTGAAATAATACCATCACTTGAAGTTGTTGGGTTCATGCCACTAATTACTGCAGAAGTAAAGTTTGAATCTGATGTTAATGATAAAAAATTACATTTTCAAAAAAAATTATTATGGAATTATCTAATACGGGTAGCATTTGATGAGAACAAGAATTCAACTATATTACCATATTTAATAATTGAATCCCATTCACTACAACAAAATAGATCTAACGGAAATAAATTAATTCAAGAAATATTAAATAAATGCTTAGAGTATGGAAAAATTGGTAAACTAAAATTAGAAATGTTAAAACATAAAAGCAAAAATCAAAATGCTTTTAAATGGAAATTTAATAAAAAATACTATGATATTGTCGGATATATTGAAAAATAGAATGGCCCTACGAAATGGACCATATAACAATACAATTGAACTTGACGCCGTCTTTTGTCATGGTTCCTGCTGAAGACGTTCGCTAATCGCTCACTCAGAATCTGCGCCAAATCCTTCCGCTGTCGCTCCAGGAGCGAGGGCGCAAGTTAATTGGCCGTTATACGGTGCTGAAAAAGGAGAAATTTTCGGCGGTGGAAAATTTGCTATCAAAAAAACTATTTGAATATCTTGGCGATCCGATGGAATGGTTTGGTGCCAAAAAGCTTCCACCTGATTCTATCCTTTCATCTCTTATAAAAGATATGAAAGCTATTCCTTGCAATGTTGACGATGACTTTTACCGCTTATTGATAATATCCGATTGCTATCTAGTTACAGGAAAGTTGAAAGAGGCATATAAATTTTGTCCCTTGCCCGAAATTGGCCAGCAATGGGCTTTACTTTCGAACAGAAGACTTAACCTTCTGCATGCAATTGGACAAGATATTACAGCAATAGAAATCCTTTCACTTTTTCCAAAACGTCTTACCGAATATGGGAAAAACAATCTCAATGACATAGCCTGTATTATTGAAGAAAAAATACTCTCTGATGAAGCATATCACGGGGATATGCTCGAGGCCACTTTGGCGTCTGGCACGGTGGAATTAATAGAATTTCCCCTTTTTAATGGCACTTTGTACTCTAAAGACCATGATTTAAATTTTCCGTGGTACGATTTTACGTCTTCGAGTTTTCTAAGAGATAAGATTAAAAATATTTCACGATTTGCTGAAAACATACTCCGTGAGGAAAAAGGAATCCCAGCTGTTGGAGAAGGTTGGATAGCAGAAACGGAATTATATCACCTTTTACAAAAAGCTTTTCCGGATAAAGTAATTGAGCATCACGCGTCGCCTCAATGGCTCGGACGTCAACATATAGATATCTTTTTTCCTGATGACCGTATTGGTATTGAGTATCAAGGATTGCAGCATAAAAAGCCGGTCGAGTATTTTGGAGGTACTTCTGCATTTGAAGAACAACAAAAACGTGACCGACGAAAGAAAATGCTTTGTACCCGAAATAGAGTTGAAATCCTATACGTTGAAAAAGGTTACAAAATTTCTTCGATAATAAAAGACTTAAATATTCTATTTATGAAACATAGGTCATCTAAATGCCAAATTTAGCCGGAAAAGCTCCTAGATTATGCGCATACCTGGAACATCTGGAGAACCGACCTCTTTTGATTATGAGACGATCAGAATGGAATGACCTGGAGCTTAAACGCGGGAAAATGGTGGAAATAGACCTTCGCCGGACGCCATTGAAGGGATACCCAAATGTTGAAGCTGCAATTGCGGAAAGAACTAAATCAGGCGAGGTTTATATCAAAGTTTACCGAATTGATGAAAACGATGCGCCCAAGATAATTAACGAGGATATTTATGCCGTATGGGAATTTGTTCCCAAGTATTATAATCTGCCCCAGATTGTTACTGAAGCTTCAACAGAGATAAATCCAAATCTGACTAGTTTTTTGGAGGAATGTATTTTCTTAATAAAACAGAAACCAGGCCCAAACCATTGGTTGACGGATCTGCCAGAAGAAATAATACTTACGATAATGTATCGATACGAAAGATAGGAAAGGGATCGTATAACAAACGGTTGCAGCAGTCGTGGCTACTGTCACGGTTCCTGCTTTCGCAGGAACACGCGCCAGCTTAACGCCACGCAGCTGAACCGGACGTTATACGGCTGTATCGTGTTTTTTTTACGCTCTCCGGTGACTGATCAAGCGTTTGATTTCTTTCGAGCTACGTGTAGCGTATGAGATGAAGATCCAGGTGGGTGGAGGACTTCGTGACCAGCAAAACCTATGTGTTTGA
>WJJQ01000027.1 GCA_014729615.1 Candidatus Peregrinibacteria bacterium
CTTCAATTGTATCTGATATAGCCTTTTTAAAATGAAATAGATTACTTTCTTGGTAAAATGGAGTTGTAAAAGCAGGTCTATCAAAACAACTTGCAAAAGCTTTTAATATAAGCGAATCATCAAACTCTTTTGTATCAAAAATAAACGTTGAAAGGTCAGAAACTTTTTCTGGAAAGCTAACTCCGTTACAAAAACGTTGTACCAAACCAGGAGTGTCTTTTCTTAAACGTTCTTCAAATTCAATGCTACTCCAGATTTCAGATTCTGAAATATTTAACGTTTTTGCATAATCAGTAATTTTATCTCTTAAGTTTGCAGATATTTTACCACCAATAATTAAAACAAATTTTGATGGTATTTTATTGGGCCCATTACAGATTTTATCTAAATCCTCTTCGCTTTATGTCAAGATAGATGACACATGATCTTTGAAAAAAATTACGCGGCATGTTGTAATTTCTGCCGTGTTTCCAGAGAAGGATTGAGATAAACCGTATGGTCTTTTTTCCATTGTTTTACCTGTCGACTCCATCTCAACGGGTTCCGATTCTTTGCTTCCCGCATTGTTGTATTCCGTAAAGAAACCAATTCTTTGTACTCTCCAGTTCTCATTTGTTTTGGAGTAAAAAACTGAATACCTGAATGACGGTGACTTGTATTATACCAATCAATAAAATAGGCCATCCATTTTCGTGCTTCAGAAATATCTCGAAATCGTCCCGGATATTTCACTGAAGTTTTTAACGTATTAAAAAATGATTCGATAAACGGATTATCGTTACTGACCCGGGGCCTGGAAAAACTGTTCTTACAGCCTAAGTCATACAATGTAGCAAGGAGGCTCAGCCCCTTCATTGGATTCCCATTATCGGAATGAATACGGACCTTGGGAAAGCCCTGCTCTGCAAGCGAACGTCGAAACAACGCATCCGCATGCTCTTCACTTTCTGTGTCATGGACCTCCCAACCGATGATTGTCTTGTCCCAGATATCAATAATTTTGTACCCGTATAAAAAAATGCCTTTGACAAAAGTCGGCAACCACGTAATGTCCCACGTCCAGACTTGATTCGGCCCGGTTGCAACTGCTTCCTCCGGGACTGTATGTTGTGTACCCGGCCGTTTATTCGACCGATGATGCAGCAGATCCGCGGCTTTTAGGACCCGATAGAAACTGCTGATGCTGGCGATGTATTTTCCTCTCTCTAAAAGAATTATAAAGATTTCGTACGGATTTGCGTCTTTAAATTCTTCACTACAACTGATTGTCCGGATTTCTTCTCGTTCTTCTTCCGTCAATTTTTTTGGGATGCTTTTTTGCGCACCTTTTCGGCGGTCATGTGCATATCCGGTTTTCCAACGCTGGTATGTGCGTGTTGATATTTCAAGCACTTCGCATGCTTTGAACAGGCGTGCTCCACTGGTTGCCGCTTCTTCGATCAACTCGACAGCCAGTTTTCTGTCCTCTGCCGGGATCAGTCTTCCTCGTTGTCCCCCCAAATCGCATTTGCTTTTTTTTTAAGCGTTAACAGCGCTGCCATTTCCGCCAATGCCTTTTCTTTCCGCTGCAACTCTTTTTTGAGCTCTTTATTTTCATTTTTGAGGCGCAGGGTTTCTGCTTTTTGTTTGTCAGATTTTTCTTCCACGATTTCTCGAATCTCCTGTTCGTATTGATGGAGATGTTCCGAATGCATTCCGTTTTCACGCAGCCATTCACCTTGGTGCTCTGCCGGTATCACTTTCCCTTCAAGCAACAGCTTCAGTTTTTCTTTTGCTCCGCGACGGTTCGGCGAAACTTCTCCATCTCTTCCCAGTGTACCTTCTTTGGCCTTTTTTAGCCATTGGTATAAAGAATTTACCGTTACCCCCATGTCTCTTGAAACGCTGCGTACCGACTCATCATTCGGTGGCAGTATTCTACGGATCGCTTTTTCCTTGAATGCTAAACTGTACCTCATAGTTGTCTCTCCTTAAAATTTTAGTACGACAACTATCTTGACACATAAGGTCTTTAGCTTTTTTGAAAGCTATTTTTTGATGATTTGCACATTGATAACAAACATTTGAATTCCAGCCTCGGTTTGAAAGTATTCCCCAAATATCTCTACCTCTATCTGAACCTAACTGGCCATACCAGTCAATTTTGTCCCATTCTTCAGTCCGGAGAATGTATGCAAAAGCAAGACGTTCAAATTCCTGTCCACTATAGTCTTCAAAATGTATTGGATGAACCGTTTTTTCAATCATTTTTACTCCTCAAAACAAAGGATATCTTATGTTCCTTTTCTTACCGAGCCAAGGATGGCGAGGTCCAAAAAATTCTTAAGTCGGGCATTTCCTATAACGTTCCGCGAATATGAGAAGTTGCCGACGGGAGCTTGCGACCAGAGGCAATTTGGATGGAGCCGAAGGCGGAATCTCATATTCGCTGTTATCGGAAGTTTGGACATCTCAAGAGGCTTTTACTATTCGATTTATCTGCTTCAATTCTTCCTCTATTTTA
>WJJQ01000028.1 GCA_014729615.1 Candidatus Peregrinibacteria bacterium
GACTAATATCGGCTCCGTTACATGTGTATTTTGCCGGAATCAATTGATTGTTTTGAAAAACGGGGCTTGTGATATTCATAGGTATTGTGGGATAATGGCTGTAATCTATTTTATAACAAATTTGTTTATGAAAAAACTATTTGTTCTGATAACAGTTGCCATGTTTAGCATTGGCTTGGGTTTGCCCCTTATTGCCGATGGCGCAACGTTTTTAGAGGATCAAAATTTAACGGGCGACCAAACAGTAAACGATAATGTTTATGCTTTTGGCCAAAATCCCGTTATTAGTGCGAATGTTAATGGCGATGTACACGTGGCGGGCGGAAACATTGTTGTCACTGGCGATGTTACTGAAGATATTTCGGCAGCAGGCGGCACATTTTCCGTTACAGGAGATGTTAAAGGTGACGTAAGAGCGGTTGGCGGAACCATTACCCTGGACGGTATTATCGATGGAGAGGTGATGATTGCCGGCGGTACTGTTAAAATCGGCCCATCCGCGGTTTTAAGAAAAGGTATTTACGCGACGGCAGGCGAAGTTATTATTGATGAAAATGCTTCCATTATTGGTGTGAAAGAGATTAAAACCGATGAAGATGGTAAAAAATGGGACCCCAGCGTTGAAGGTAAAATTGCGGGTGCTTTTGCCGGCGCGTTTTTCGGTATTGTTTTGTTTTGGCTTATTGCGCGCATTGTGACCTCTTTGGTGGTGGCATTGGGTGTTATGTGGATTTTCCCAAAAATTAGTGCAAGGTATGCTGAATTCACCATTAAGAAAGTGCCTTTTTGGAAGAATCTTCTTTATGGCTTTTTGTATGTAATTGTTGGCCCAATCGCTATTTTCTTTTTGTTCGCGACCGGAGTCGGCGCATTGCTTGCCGGTTTGTTATTAGCCATTTACGGAGCATATTTTATCGCGGCAATTGCTTTTGCAGGGGTTAATTTCGGTTACTATCTTAAGCAGTGGATTAAAAAGCCGAAAAAAGTTGAAAATGATTATTTGTGGGCGATTCTGGGTATTGTTCTTTTGCCGATCATCTGTTTGATTCCGATTGTTGGATGGTTGTTCGGAGGAGCATTTTTCATTATGACCTATGGAAGCCTTGTGAACAGCGATGCTGAAATGATCAAGAAACTAAAATAAAACGATATTGTTTTGACGACCATACGGGCCCCGCGTAATCGACACCGATTCGCGGGGTTCTTTTTATTTTTAACTTGCTATCCAGCTTAATATTTTCTATCCACAGGCCACTTTCTTTTTGGCATTGCTTGGCATGCAGCGTGCCATTTATTTGCAGCGCTTTGGTCAGTTTGGCAGGCCCGTCAAACTTACCTGCGCCTCGTATTAAAACTGCACTTGGATAATCAACCGGTCCTGTGACAACATTAAGCAACCAGTGCATTCCATAGCATAAATAAACATAAAATGTACCGGGCGGCCCGTACAAAATCTCGGTTCGCTTTGTTCTCCCTTTTGCGGCATGACAAGCTTTATCATTCTCACCGTCGTAGGCTTCGGTTTCCGTTATTTTGAAGCGCTCAACCGAGCCATTGATTTCCCGTGCCAGAGTCATGCCAATAAGTTCTTTTGCCACTTGCAGAACCGGCCTGTTAAACCATTCAGCGGTAAGGGGCTTGATAAAACCTTCATCAGCGAGCCTGGCAATTTTATTCTCTGTGCCGAACGCAAAACCTCCAATAGTTCCATCAGATTTAATCACTCTATGGCACGGCACATCAGGATCGCAATTTTTGTTTAAAGCGTTCCCCACAGCCCGGGCTGCGCCGGGCTGCCCTAAAGCTTTGGCTATTTGACCATAGGTCATTACTTCGCCTGACGGAATTTTTTTGACTATATTGTATACACGCTCTTTGAATTCGGTCATGGCGGCATAAGGTTTAATGATTTCATTCTATATTCGTTAACTCTGTCGTCAATAAACTTTTTCAAGCCATAATTGACGTTTTTTACACTAATTTTCCATTGTTCAGGTGGCAACTCTTCGTTTTTTACAAGCCCCAAATGAGCCAACCTTTCATGTTCTTTGCAAAGAGGCGCAATATACTTCGGATCGTGGTTTGGCTTCAGGGCAAATCTGCGTGTGTGATGAAGGATTTCCGATGGAAACTTACAACCGGGATACGCGCATACACCTTTATATTTCTCGTACAATTGATTTCTTACGTGCGAGGGTATGTAGCGTCTATCTTTTTCCGGCAATTGCTTCGTCTTAGTGACTCTTACACGACCCCTTTCTTTATTTTGCAATAATTTTTTAATGACCTGATTCCAATCAAGAGCCTGATTTGTTTCTTTTTCAAGTTTAGCTTTAAAAACTCTCAACTGTTTTTCAGTCTCCATGTCCAATTTAATTGAAAATGTTGCTTTTTGGCTTGTAGCCATTGGTTTACTGGAATCGATTTTTTCAACTTGGTTCACATCCGCTGTTTTTATCAACTCCTTTTGATAAACCTGTAATGTTCTTTGAGACATTTGCGATGCATTAGCGACCCAATCAACACCAGTTTGTTTTCTTGATGCTCGTTCAACTATTTTCATTTTACCCCATCCCTGCTCCCCTATCATTTTTTGCAAAACAGGTCTATCGGATAATTTTTCATGCAGGTTCAGCACCTCATCCACAATAGATTTAGAAACTCCCCCCAGTCGAGCCGCAAATTCATAAATGGAAGCGAATCCCTGTCCTTTATATAAACGACGTGACCAAACTTCAGGCAACAAACCCACAAAACGACGACGCCATAATATGGAATTCGTACCGTATTCGCGACATAAAGTCATTAAATCCTTATCTGTAAGCTGTTTTATATCCATAATTCATCTTGTTAAAAAATACTCTTGTTTTTTGTACGTTCGTACAATATAATATAGGAGCATTGTAAAAAATCAACTAAAAAATGAGCGAGAACAAAAGTAAACTGCAAATTAGTCAACTGAAAGATTTTTACTTTAAAAAAAGGCGTATGCCGAGCTATGCCGAACTTGCCGCATTGATGAAGTTTAAATCTAAAAATGCCGCGCAATATCTTGTTAAAAAATGGATTGAAGCGGGAGTGGTAGCTAAAGATGCCTCGGGCAAATTACTTCCGGGGAAGCCATTTTTTCCCGTTAAAGTATTGGGTGAAATCAAGGCCGGATGGCCGTCACCGGCCGAAGAAGAAAATGTCGACACAGTATCGCTGGATGACTGGCTGATACAAAATAAGGAAGCTACGTTTATGCTAAAAGTGAGCGGAGACAGCATGATTGACGCGGGGATTCATCCCGGTGACATGGTCATCATAAACCGTGGCAAACAGCCTAAAAATGGAGATATTGTGATTGCTGAAATCGATAGTGAATGGACTTTAAAATATTTTGTTAAAAGTGGATCACAAGTTTTATTGCGCCCAGCCAACCGTAAATATGCCACCATTAAGCCAAAGCAGGAATTGAGAATTGCCGGCGTGGTTACGTCTGTGATTCGCAAATATTCATAGTTATGCAAAATCAACAATTTTTACAATTACGCTCGTGGCCGAGAGCCATTTTACACATAGATTGTGACGCATTTTTCGCCTCATGTGAGCAGGCCGTGCATCCCGAATTAAAAGGCAAACCGGTGATAACGGGGAAAGAAAGAGGTATTGTTGCGGCAGCCAGCTACGAAGCAAAAAGTAAAGGCATTAAGCGCGGCGTGCCCCTTTGGGATGTTAAAAAATTATGTCCGGACGCTATTATTTTGCCATCCGATTATGAAACCTACAGTTTGTTTTCAAAAAGGATGTTTGAAATTATCCGTCGCTATACACCATCGGTTGAAGAATATTCAATTGATGAAGCTTTTGCTGAAATAACCGGATTCAGAAGAGCGTATCATGCCAATTATGAAACAATTGCAATGCGCATTAAAAATGATATTGAATCTAATTTGGGAATCAC
>WJJQ01000029.1 GCA_014729615.1 Candidatus Peregrinibacteria bacterium
ATTACAGAGATTATTTACCGAAAACCCACAAGCAATTAATGATTATTAAAGAAGGAATTGGTACGGCGCATGAAAAAGAAACACTCGATATCCATTATCCAAAATGCGACAAAATTTCAATCGATTACGGCATCATGGAAAAGGTCGACAAAAAAGACGTTCTAATAATCCCCGCTGTACTTGGATGGAGCGACGTTGGCACTTGGGAATCAATTTTGGAAGAATTGCCCCGTGATGAAAACGGCAATTTAATTAGAGCAAATCATCATGGGGTTAACACAAGTAACAGCCTTGTGTTCGCAGATAAGGACAAACTAATAGCAACAGTTGGCCTTGATAATCTTGTAATAGTAGATACCGACGATGTGCTTTTAGTTTGTAAAAAAAGTCAAAGCCAACATGTAAAACAACTGGTGCAAGAATTAAAAGAAACTAAACATAAAGAATTATTATGAATCATCAAAATCAACAAACACCTGTACAAATTAAAGAAAAACCCTGGGGTCGCGAAATATGGTTCGCTCAAACCAGCAGCTACGCGGGTAAAATACTTGAAGTAAAAAAGGGAAAACGTCTATCTCTTCAATATCACGAAGAAAAATCCGAAACACAATATGTATTCAGCGGAAAAGTAATTTTCACCTTTGGCAACAGCAAAGAAGACCTTGAAGAAGTGGTACTAAATCCTGGTGACAAATTTGATATTTTTCCCTATACTATCCACCGTGTTGAAGCAATAGAAGACAGTCAGATCTTTGAAGTGTCAACACCGCAGTTACATGACGTTGTAAGAATCGAAGATGATTACAATCGCCCAGATAAAGGCAACCATGAAGAACTGGACAAAGAATTATCAAATAATAATTAATATTTAAAAACCCAACGATGAAAAGACCAATTATTTATTCCGGGATTATTGTTCTAGCTGCAATATTTTTAGGATTTTTCAGCCTTCCCGGAGAAACTCAAAAACAACTCATACCCTTCACACCGGAAGCGGTTACTTCGCAGGAAATAAACCTGGGACTTGACCTGCAAGGAGGATCCCAACTGGATTACAAAATAGACTTAAGAAACGTGCCCGAAGAAGACAAAGGCAGAATTGTTGAAGGAATTTTGAACGTTATCAATAAGCGCGTCAACAGTCTTGGAGTATCGGAACCAAACATTTTCACATCTGATTATGGCGATGAAAAACATATTATCGTCGAACTTGCCGGAATAGAAGATTTAGAAGAGGCTAAAGCGGTTGTAGGCAAAACAATTCAACTTGAATTTAAAGAACAAAAAGAAAACGTTGAACCAACCGAAGAAGTCATTACTGAAGTTAAGAATATAGCTCAAAACAGCCTTTCACGTATTAATGAGGGAACTGATTTTTCCGTTGTGGGAAGAGAAGAAGAGCAGGCACACCCCGGTGACGTTTTTTATACCGAAACTGAAGAATGGGTTTATGAAGACAATATTGACGAAAGCTTCAAAGAACAACTTTTGAGTCTTGAACCGGGACAAACTTACAATGAATTGATTGAAAATGAACAAACATCCGCTCTTGACGAACAGGGGCAAATCCAAGCCGGTCCTACAACTTTTCAGTTGGTAAAACTTTTAGATAAACAAGAAACAGAAAGAACAATAGAAAATCCGCGCTCAGTAAAAGTAAGTCATATTTTAGTTGCTTACAAAGACGCGGAACGGGCCGATCCATCCATTGAAAGAAGTAAAGACGAAGCAAAAGCCAGAGCGGAAGAAGTATTAAACAAATTAAACGAAGGCGGCGATTTCGCGGAACTGGCAAAAGAATACTCTGACGCCCAGGCTTCCGCTGAAAACGGTGGCGCATTAAGCGATCCCGTTATTAAAGACAGCGGAAATTACGTAAAAGAGTTTGAAAATGCCGCAATCGCATTGCAAAATGCAGGTGAAACATCTCCAATCACTGAAACAATTTACGGTTTTCACATCTTAAAAGCCGATGAAATTGCTGAAGTAAAAACCGAGACGGTAAATACAAATCAATATAAATTCGCCTCAATTTTATACATTGCTCAGCAGGACCCATGGCAAGATACCGGTTTAACGGGCGAACAATTCGTTCGTGCCGACGCACAAATCGATCAACAAACACTTCAACCGTATGTTGAAATTCATTTCAACGCGGAAGGAGCAAAACTATTCGAAGAGATTACAGAAAGGAATATTGGTAAACCTTTAGCCATTTTCGTTGGAGGTCAATTGATTTCAGCTCCAAACGTAAACCAGGCCATAAGCGGTGGAAACGCCGTAATTCAAGGAAATTTCACGGTTGAAACAGCCGACGACCTTGCAAGAGACTTAAATACGGGTGCGATTCCGGCTCCCATTACATTGGCGGGCCAACATACCATTGGCGCTTCACTTGGCGCGGATTCACTGCAAAGAAGTTTATCAGCCGGAGGAGTAGGCTTGATTCTGGTTATTTTATTCATGATAGCTTATTACAGATTGCCAGGCTTACTTTCATCTGTAGCTTTGGGAGCCTATGCCGCAATTTTAATCTTCCTGATTAAAGCTGCTCTACCACTTCCCTATGCTCTTCTGATAGCGATTTTATTATTCATAATATTAATATACCGCATAGCAAATACCGATGAATCCGGTGTCGAAAAGTCAATTTCCGCCTTACTTGCGGTTGTTGTGCTATTCTTTGTAACTTTCATCTTAAGCCAATCCGTTGTATTAACATTAGCCGGTGTGGCCGGTGTAATTCTTTCAATCGGTATGGCTGTTGACGCCAATATTTTGATCTTTGAACGCATTAAGGAAGAACTAAATGAAGGACGCCCGTTAAGCGGAGCAATTGAAGTTGGATTCGACCGTGCTTGGGCGAGTATCCGTGATTCGAACTTTTCATCACTAATCACTTGCGCGATTCTTTTCTTCTTTGGTCATTCCATTATTAAAGGATTCGCCTTCAACCTTGCCGCCGGTATTTTGGTATCAATGTTTACCGCCATCTCAATCACAAAAACATTCCTTTTTGCCGCTGCAAAAACAAGTCTCGGAAAATCTTTGGGACTGTTCAATAAATCACGTAAAACAAAAGCCAAAAAACAACTTCCTTTTGTTAAAAACCGCAAGAAATTCTATTTGGTATCAACAGTTTTGGTTGCCGCGACAGTCATAGGAATTCCAACTATGGGTATGAATTTAGGTTTGGACTTTACAGGAGGAACGCTAATGGAATTCAGCTTTTCCAATGAAGTTAGCAAGGAACAAATTCATGAATCATTACTGAAGCACGAAGACAAATTAACGTCAGGCAACACCGAAACAACACCTTCTGAAGGTGACGTTATTACGGCAAGCGAAAATGAGGTTGATATGAATAAGGCAAAAGTATTAGCGAGCGAAACAGGATTCATTGTCAAAACACCTCATATAACTACGGCTCAACACGATATTTTGGTTGAAGCGATGAAAACGGACCTGGGTGAATTCGAAGAAACAAGATTCACAACCGTTGGACCGACTGTTGGTAACACATTAAAAGAAAGAGCTTTCTGGGCTTTAGCGATAGCCGTCGCCATGATCATTTTGTATATAGGATTTGCATTCAGAAAAGTACCGAAATACGTCGGTAAATGGAAATTTGGTATTACCGCGATTGCCGCTTTAATTCATGATCTGGCAATAATGTTGGGTGTGTATTTGGTTCTGGGAGTAACATTAGGCGTAGAAATTGACGCGTTGTTTATCACCGCCATGCTGACCGTACTCGGGTTTTCGGTACATGACACAATTGTTGTGTTCGACAGAATACGTGAAAAACTTAAATATCAGAAACGCGAAGAATCATTTGGAGACGTTGCCAATCAGGCCTTAAACGACACAATGGCCAGGTCAATAAACACCTCCATTTCAACGTTATTCGTACTGGCTACACTTGTATGGTGGGGACCCGAGAGCATTAAATTCTTCGTGTTGGCCTTAATAGTAGGTATTATTTCAGGTACTTACTCATCAATTTTCGTTGCCACACCATTGCTAGTTGACTGGCAGGAAAAATCCCAAAAAAATAAATAATTGAAATTACAGAGTTAAAATGATAAAAAGAGATGCTTGTGTATATAGCAAACCGGGCATCTCTTAATAAGTCTTAATAAGCGCCAGTAGCTCAACTGGATAGAGCATCGGTCTTCGGAACCGAGGGTTGGGGGTTCGAATCCCTCCTGGCGTACCACTGATCTGCAACGCCAATGGCTCAGATAGCTTTTAATAGAATACTTGCAAAGCCACTAGCACAATTTATATAAATAATATATAAACCATGCTAGTGCTTTAAAAAGAAATCCACAAATCAAAAAATGAATAAACAACAAATAAAAAAACTGGAAGGATTCGATGGCATTAGGGGAATTGCCGCTCTTTTAGTCTTCTTGTTCCATTTCCTCACTTTAAATCAGTTAGATCAACTACAAGCCGGCTACCTTAACTTAACAGCTTTCGCTAAAGCCGGGCATATTGGTCTTGATATCTTTTTTGTTTTGAGCGGATTTTTAATATTCCGCTCCATATATAAAAACGGCATGAATAAAGAATACTTTCAGCGTCGCATATTACGAATCGCGCCCATTTATTACGTCGCTCTTTTTGTTGTTATATTTCTTATGCACCCGGATCTGCTGACAAACACCGCAGGTAGATGGGATATTTTCACGCATTTACTTTTCATACACAGTTTCGATGCCAATACTTATTATGGTATTAATCCCGTTTTATGGAGTCTTTCCGTTGAATTGCTTTTTTATTTGTTTTTACCGGCTTTTTTTATCTTATCCCGCAAAAAAAGTTACCTTATTTTATTATATGCAATTGCAATGATCCTGGGAGCATATGTTTACAGAGATTACATGTCCACATTTAATGAAGCCCTGGACAGCACCGATAAAATCGTATTTACCGAAAATTTCATTGGCCGTCTTGACCAGTTTGCTTTTGGCATTATTGCGTCATGGGCCTGCATAAAACTCAATATTGAAAACAATTGGAAAAAATTAATTACAATTGTCATTGGTGGAATTGGATTATGGCTTGTATTTTACGGTTTAAATATTTTTGCCGAACTGGGTGGAAGTTTTAGAGAAGTTTATCACCTTCATATGTTTTTACATTCATTAATTGCACTTGGAACAGCACTTTTTTTATATGCCATTGCCAATACTTATTCAATAATTCAAAAAATTGTCGACAACTGGATTCTAAAATTTTTCGGAATCATCAGTTACAGCTTTTATATTTGGCATTTCATCATTATAGAGCAACTTGTAAATCTTGAAACTCTGTCTTCAAAAGAAATATTTATTTATTCTTTATTATCTGTAACTGCCCTATCAGCCGTTACGTACTACCTCATCGAAAAACCTGCTTTAGCTAAAAAGAAATATAGCAAATAATGGCATTAGATTATTTTTTTCGTTATAATAAAACCAAATAACATTTTACTATGTCAGGAGAATACATTAACGCCAGTACAATTGAGGATTATTGGAATGAGCTGAAACTTATTTATGAAAGAAGAAGTACTGAATGGAAAAATTTAACACAGGAACAGTATGAAGCAATTGAAAAAAGTGAACGTGAAGACAGCGATAATCACTTAAACGAAGAAAGAATAGGCGATGAAACCGACGTTATTGACATCTGTTTCTACAAATTTCTACCTGAAAGAAAAGTTGCTTATCATATTGAAATTAAGCACAAAGACGGAAACAATATTCACAAATTCTTTCAAATCACCTTAAAGGAAAATATAGACCAATAGAATTAAATAAATTCCCACATCTTTCTGAATGACCTTAAAGATCGTTGTTCACGCATACCCGCGTATAAAAGAGCAAACGCTTTCAATCCCATTTCGCGCATGGTGTCTTTTTGATACTCGCGCATCAAAACGTCATTCATTTTTTCAAGCATTTCAATCCATGCACCATTATATTTTTTTGATGAAATTCCCAAATACGCCCTAATTTCAGAACCTTTACCTCGTTTAAGCATGCTATTAATTTCCAACGCATTTTGATCAAAATATTTATTCAAAGCCCCATTGGCAATACCAATGTGATCCATAATTTTTTCAAAAACCAAATCGTATTTGCTTGCTTCAATGTTTAGAATTTCACGCATTTTTTGCGGACCGTGATTAGCCATAAAATCCACAAAAAAATCAGCATACGCCTTAACGCACAATTCAATTAATCCCTTTTTAAAAACCAAATAATCAAACACATAACTTAAAGTGTTTTCCTGTTGAGAAATCAAGTTCATTTTAATACTTTGGACACCACCTTTTAAATATGATTCCATTAAAAATTCCTCTCTTTTTTGCACATCTTCTGCTAGTATCTTTAGTGCTTTTTTTATGTAAATTTTAGACATACGTGTTAAATTAAAGCCTATATTTATATACTACTACGATCTATTTGTCAAACACTAAATCAAACAAATTTGCAGAGATACTTTTAACTCAAAAAGTGGGCGAAAATAACTCAACTTTAACATATTCTGTTCCGGGTTCTATGAACGTAAAACAGGGGCAAATAGTCACAATTCCTTTAAGAAATCGCCAAACAAAAGGAATAATTTTTAACCTGACAAATAATAAGCCCGGCTTCAAAACCCGCGACATTGTCAGCATAGAAAAAGAATCTCCACATCTTCAGACCTGGCAAATTGAGTTGATCAAATGGATAAGCGATTACTATGTTTCTCCTTTATCTAAAACTCTAAAACTGTTTCTTCCGACCACTTTAATCAAACGAAAAAAAGAATTGAAAATTACGGTACCTGCGGACAATGAAGAAAATCAGATTAAATTCAAGCATGTGCTTAGCGAAAATCAACAATGTATTATTGATGCGATAAACAAATCCAAAAACAAAATATCACTTTTACATGGAATAACCGGATCGGGCAAAACCGAAGTTTATTTAAACTTTCTTGAACCCCTGGTAAAAGCCGGTAAACAAGTGCTTATTCTCGTACCGGAAATTTCACTTACGCCACAAACATGTAGGCGTTTTGAAGAATTTTTTCAGGAAAAAGTAATCGCCATTCACAGCCATTTAACACCAAAACAAAAAGAAGAAGCCTGGTATAAAATTCACAAAAACAACGTCAAAATCATAATCGGTTCAAGATCGGCGCTATTTGCACCCTTTCAAAATCTGGCCGCCATCATTATAGACGAGGAACACGACAGTTGTTATAAACAAGACCAAAATCCACGCTATAACGCTATAGATGTGGCAAAAAAAATCTCAGAATTATTAAACATCAAAGTGATAATGGGTAGCGCTACACCTTCTGTGGAAACCTATTACTTGGCAAAAAAAGGAGCATACGATTTATACGAATTAAATGAACGGGCCAATCAAAAAAACTCGCTTTTGCCCAAAACGGCAATAGTGGATATGCGTGAGGAAATAAAGAAAAAGAACTTTTCGATATTCAGCGAAGGTCTTGCCAAGCAAATGACCGAAAAATTAACTAATAATGAACAAATAATTCTTTTTCTTAACAGACGTGGAGCCGCAAGCGCTGTAATATGCAGAGAATGCGGATTCACAATAGATTGTGAAGAATGCCAGATCCCAATGACATACCATAAAAAATTCGCCGTGGAGGGACGCATGTTTAACGCCGAAAAATTAATCTGCCACCATTGCGGACTAATAAAAACCGTTCCTGTAAAATGCCCTCAATGTAGCAGTGTATATATAAAATATATTGGTTTGGGCACTCAAAGAATTGAAGAAGACTGCCAGTTGATGTTTCCATTCGCGCGCGTTTTACGCGCCGACCGCGACACTACGCAAAAAAAAGGCGATTTTGAAAACATGTACAATCAATTCAGAAAACATCAGGCTGATATACTTATAGGCACGCAAATGATTTCAATAGGTCTTCACTTACCCAAAGTAAATCTTGTGGGCGTAGTCATGTCAGATATTGGAATCACCATTCCTAATTTCAGAAGTGCCGAAAAAACATTCCAATTGATTACTCAAGTGGCCGG
>WJJQ01000030.1 GCA_014729615.1 Candidatus Peregrinibacteria bacterium
CCACACCGCCTACCCGTTGGATTTGCCAATCCAACGGGAGCAGGTGAAAAGTTGAAAAAATTTATTTATATCTACTTAGTAAGATATATCCCTTTCAGGGAAAAAACGCACACAGGAGCATCTTATGCCGACGATGCATGAGTTTCAGCATATCAGGCAAATATGCGCTCATTCGTTCGACTGTAACCGCTTTTGCAATTCATCACGCCTGCGTAAAGATCGGGATACGGTAGCTGCCGCCATAAGCCTGGAAGATGGCGTTGATCTCGTCATGGCCGGACGCGTATATATCTTCGCGGGAGGCGGCATAATCGCGCACTTCCTTCGTAAACCCGCCGGTCGAGACCAGCCACAATTGCGCCGTCGGGACCGGCCGGCCGGCGTCTGCTTCTTCCTGCGTGAAGGCGGCTGCCGCCTGTTCCAGTTTTTCGACCCGCGCCATCCCCATCTTCGTTGTGGTATATTTACATTCACAGAGCCAGACGCGGTACGCGCCCTGTTCTTTGCCATAGACGTCAATCTGATAGGTCCCGGTCTTTGAGCCTTTGACCGTTTTGGCGTTCACCACCTGAAACAACGGCGCTTCAATTTTTCCGCTTTTTCCGAACCACGCGCCGTCTAAGACTTCATGATTGAACTTCATCATCGTTACCTGCACCACTATTTCCAAAAACTTGCCTTTCAAGGTGTTGAACAGATGCCGCTGACTCAGATCGACCTCCTCGATCCCCTCCAGGTCTTGTTCGTAGACGAATTTGATGAAGCGCATCAGGCAAATATCATTGAAGGTGTAATATCTGGCCGCGCTGCGATACACGAGATCCGCCAGGTACAGGCGTTCGATCTTCTCCTGCACCACGTCTTTGCTGACGTTCAACTTTGCCGCAATCGCTTTAATATCCACCGGTTGATTGTTGTATTGGGTGAAATAGTAGATGATCTTTTTGCCCAATTCCACATCGTTATCCGCGTTGATGTAGCGGCGATTGTCCTCAAAATGGGTCTGCCAGAAGCCGTAAATCTTGCCGCGCTCGATCTCGTAACGGATCAGGCGGTCAATCGACGTCTGGTCGTCAAAGCTTTTGTCGTCGCAATCCGAAATCGACAGACAATACACATAATAGGGATGCCCGCCGACCTGCTCGCTGGCGTACAAAGCCAGTTCGGGTGTAATCCGCATGTCGGGAGCATACAAACGCAGCACCTGATGCAAGAGCGTCGCGCCGTCAGGGATAGAGAGCGGTTTGAGGTACTTAAAGCCAAAACGTCCCCCCAGGGGACCGCCCATGACCGTTCTGAAAATCATGGTCACCGCCGATCCGGAAACCAGCATCGGGGCCTTGCGGCTTTGAGCCTGACGGTCATACGTGGCGGTCAGATTCGTTGCGCCCGTGTCAGTGAGCAAGCCTTTTGTCTTCATTTCTACAAAATGGTCCGGGGATGCGTCGTACACATAAAATTTCATATCCTGAAATTCATCAATAATCACGGCCACCCGGATTCCGGAGCGCGACCCCAACAATTCAGGCACGCAGATAAAATCATCCCAATGATTTCTGGCATCCTCCCAGGTGTTGTCTTCGTAGCGTTGCAGAAAGACCTGAATATCTTGTTGCGCTAACGCCGCCGCAGGGTGTTCTGAGGGGAAATCCAGCAATGCTCTTAAATTGACCTGGGAATCTTTATACAAGCTCAGATCCTGCGCACAATAAGCTATATACTGGCGGAAAAAGGTGGTAGCGTAACGCAGCAGAAATTGGTGTAACGTGGTTTTCTCCCGCTTCATTTTGAAATAGAAAGGGGCGACCTGGTATTCCGGCTGAAGAAAGACCGTGTTCACCAGACGATCCAGCAACACGGTTTTGCCCATCCGGCGCGGCGAAATAAGCGCGATACTCGGCGAAGCCATGCGCTGGATGTTTTTCACCCAGGCTCCCAGGTCGCGCAAAATTTCGACCCGGTCGGTAAACTCCTCATACGCCACCATTTCTTCAACCGGCAATAATTTTTCTGCGCACATCCCTGATTTTTCTCCCAATGAAGCTCTTCGTTCGTAGTGAACGCTTCAGCGTTTTATCACGCCGCTAAAGCGGCTACTACAAACCTGCCGCTAAAGCGGCTACTACGAGCCTGCTTTTCATTCTTCTATTAACGGGAAATGACAACGCATGGCGCGGCCGGGGCGAATTTCGCGCATTTCCGGCGGCTCAGTTTTACAACGATCTTGCACGTACGGGCAGCGCGTATGAAAACGGCAGCCTTTGGGAGGATTGATCGGACTGGGGATCTCGCCGCGTGACAGGATGCGTTCCTTCCGTTTGCGCGGATCCGGGTGTAAAATCGAATCGAGCAGCAGATAGGTATAGGGATGCGCCGGATTGCTAAACAGTTCTTTTTTCGCTCCCACTTCCATGATTTGCCCCAGATACATCACGGCCACATGATCGGCCATGTAGTCAATTACCGCCAGATCGTGGGTAATGAACATATAAGTCAGTGAAAATTCCTGCTTCAGATCTTTGAGCATTTTCAGGATCACGGCTTGCACCGACACGTCCAGAGCGGAAGTGGGTTCATCCAGAATCAGGAATTCAGGGCGCAGCACCAATGCCCGCGCCACGGCGATCCGCTGCCGCTGTCCGCCGCTGAATTCATGTGGA
>WJJQ01000031.1 GCA_014729615.1 Candidatus Peregrinibacteria bacterium
GTCCAATTCCTTTTTATTGTGGCAAAACCGACTTTCAGACTCGTTATCAACAATAAAAAAGCCATCACCTGATATCGTAATAGTTACGGTAGATGATAAAACAATTTTTAGTCAGAATGGGCTAGGTTTGCCTTCAGATTGGCAGCGCGACATTTATAGCCAAGTGATTGATAATATTGCCGATTATGATCCGGCAGTAATTGGAATAGATGTCATTTTTGCGCAGTCAAAAAACCAGCAAAAAGATGCAATGTTAGCTAAATCACTAAAAGAAATTGAAAACGATGTAATTGCTTATATTGAAAATCCCATCTTTGATGAAGATTTAAATAAATTTAAAAGTGATGAAGTTTCCGGGCAAACAATATATCCACAGAATGATTTTCGCAATAATTCGACCCTTGGGTATGTGGTCACCAAATCAGATGAAGATGATGTGGTTAGAAGGTCAATTCCATTTTTGATTGATCCAAATACGGGCGAGCATAAAAACAGCTTTTCTTTGGCTGTAGCTAATGAATACAAAACCTACGAACAAAATATTTTGCTGGAAAATGGTCAATTTCGAATCCAATACTATTCAGAGCCAAAAGGAAGCCAAGAACAAAAATACCAAGAGATATCGTTTTTAGACGTTTACAATGATCAATACGATCCATCAATTAACCCGGAAACCTATTTTAAAGATAAAATCGTCTTGATTGGCGCTTATTCCACTTATTTTCAAGATTCATATTTCACTCCCGCAGATAGCGAATATCGTATGTACGGCGTTGAGATACATGCGAATGCGGTGCAGACGCTGCTGGAGGGGGATTTTTTGAGAGATATGACGAAAGCGGAGCAAATCGCGTTGATTGTGGTTTTGGCGTTTGGGTCGGTTTTTGTTTTTATGTACACGCGGATTTTGGTGTCAGCCATTTATTTGGTCGCGGTGCCGACGGGGTACGCGCTCGTGGCGCAGCCGCTTTTTAACGCGGGGATTATTCCGGACATGGTGCATCCTTATTTGACGGTGCTGGCGGCGTTTGTGATTACCTATGTGTACCGATATATTGTGGAGTTTAGGGAAAAACTTGAAATACGGGGTACGTTTTCAAAATATGTGAGTCCGGCGGTTGTGAATGAGATAATGAAAAATCCTTCAAAAGTGAAACTGGGAGGAGAAAAGCGCAATGTGACCGTGCTTTTTACCGATATTGCGCATTTTACCACCATTAGTGAAGCGTTGAGTCCGGAAAGTCTGGTGGCTCTGTTAAATGAATATCTGGAGGCCATGACCGAAGAAATAATGGCGGAAGGAGGTACAGTGGATAAATATGAAGGAGACGCGATTATGGCTTATTTCGGCGCGCCACTGGAGCAAAACGACCACTACGCCAGAGCGTGTCGGGTTGCGCTGGCCATGCGTAAAAGGCTGGATAAGCTGCGTGAGCAATGGAAAAATGCGGCTCCGTTGCCGGGCGGCGAATCCCGGCCGGAAATTGATTTTAGATGTGGCATTAATTCGGGTGTTGCCATTGTGGGGAATGTAGGATCGTCGAAAAGGCTGGAATATACGGTGATGGGCGACAACATTAACCTTGGTTCGCGGCTTGAAGGAGCCAATAAAAACTATGGCACCAATTTAATGATCAGCGAGTCGACTTATGAAAAAGTGAAAGACATTTTTGAGACAAGAGAGCTGGATTTAATAAAAGTGGTTGGAAAAACGAAGCCGATTAGGGTTTTTGAATTGTTAAACGAAAAAGGAGCGCTTGTGCCCGCGGCCCAGGCTTTACTGAAGCTATACAATGAAGGACTACAACTTTACAAAGAAAAACGATTCGAAGAAGCCTTGCACAAGTTTGAAGAAATTTTAAAAGCATATCCGCAAGACGGTCCAACCAAACTCTACAGACAAAGAAGTGAAATACTAAGAAACTTCCCTCCTCCGGCTGACTGGGATGGTGTTTTTGAAATGCGGTCCAAATAATTTTTAAAGGCGGATGGTGTCCTCGTCGGTATTCTCGTTTTTATCGGCCGTTACAGTTTGATCGGGCCGGTCGAATGTACGTAATTCGCTTGGTCCAAGAAGATCGCTGATTTTGTCGGGCTTATTTGTTATGTCTATTTCATTGCCCGTTCTTAATGAAAATGCTTGAATTTTGATTCCACCAACCGAGTTTGCAAAGGCATCCTTGGCGAATATTTCACCTTTGCTGTTATGCGATGTTGTTATTTCAAGCACGTTGGCGGGATTGTCGATGTCCGTAATAACCAGTTTAATGGGCTCGCTATAGACTCCCCCTATGATTACGTTCTTTTTGTTGGGAGCAATACTGACATCCAATCTTCTTTTTTTCATGAAAAAATCCAAATTTGCGCCTTCCGTCGCGGTGGACATACTTACTTCTTTCGCGTTAGCAATGCCATTATCATTCCATTTAACCTGATTTAAAGCCGCTCCAACGCCAATAGCGGCAAGCGCGGCTATTCCCACACCATTTGCAATACGAGTCAGTGTTTGTTTGTAAGAAGAAGGTCTTTGCGATTCTAAATGTTGATCCGCCATTTCGATGGTAGCGGGATTTGGTGTTTTATCACTATCGGGCATGTCGTAGCTATCACTATGGTCAACTGAGTCAAAAAATTCTCGATCCCCCGGTTGTAAGTTTGGATCTTTCATATGTTTACTAGTTATCTTCATCTTTAATATAACATAAAAGGGTTGCAATTCAAGTAAAAAACAGTATAATAAACTGCTTTTTGATGCATTTTTCATTCGTTTGAATGATTTATGGATTAGAATGGATTCTCAAAGCGCTCATTGTGTGCTCGTCGCAAAGACGGTTTATGAATGCCTCTGGCTTGAACCATGAATGTGATCATAGGTTTACAGTCAGCCTGTCGGGCAGAGGCAGTTAAAAAGCTGTCAGCGGCGGCCGCATAGCCGAGAGAACTTGTTCCTTCACAAGAAAGGGTAAATCACTCGCCCCCGAAGTCGGAGGCAGGGGGCTGGTCTGGTCCACCAGTCATCCTTTTGAGTAGTGGTATTGGACTGTCACTTTTGTTCTCGTCATCACCGGCGGGAGCGGAAGACCCCTCTGAGGAAGGGGTGAAATTGTGGGTCAGCGATGACGGCCGCTATAACGCGCAGGGTTCGGGTTACTTCACTCCCCCGTGGATGGAGAATACGAGTTTGCGCTTAAAAGACGCCTTTATCTGGTCACCTCCCGGATCATCGACCATCCACCTGGTCGACGGAGACGTGGAGGTATTCAACCACACCCACAACGCAGAGGTGAACGTTGTCGTTGAGCAGAGCCAGCATAGAGTTGCCGCCCAACCTTCAGACATCGTGATGGCTTCTCATCGTCAGACTGAAGCAGCGTTCAAGTCCCTTCGGGGAAACACGTTGCTGAACGTCTCGTACGAGCAGAACCCCATCGCGCTGAAGGAGGGTGAGGAACTATCTGTGGTGCTTCGGCCCGCAGATGCGCCCGCCTGCTCGGTGACAAGTGGCCCCTGGAGTTCGATTTCCGGTTCCGTAGGGAGGATTCGTTCCCCCGAATTCGGCGGCTGGATTACGTTCTTGGGTGGCCTTGGGCTGGTGCTCTGGCTAGAGAGGCGTCGGTGGAGACGTCGCTCTGACGAGCGCCAGCGCCCCCGCGTGGAGGGTTAAAATCTGCGTAAAAAGCTCGCATGATCATGACAGGGATCTGCGGGCTTTTTCCCTTTTTAAGACCCCATTCTTTGACATTTGGCACACAATAGTGTGTAAATTGTTTTTGAAAAATGGAGCTATTGATGGCCGTCCGGCCCCACCACTATCACAAATTCGCCCTTTATTTTGGCGCCGGAAAAGTGCTCAAGGGCCTGCTCGGCGGTGCCCCGGTAAAATTCCTCATAAATTTTGGTCAATTCGCGGGCGACCACTATATTGCGCTTAGGCATGAGCTCGGCCATCTGGCCGAGCGTTTTTAACAAACGATGTGGTGATTCATAAAACACTATTGTGTGCTTTGTGTCAAAGAATGGGGTGAAGAATTTTTGCCGGCCTTTTTTGGCGGGGATGAACCCCAAATACAAGAATTGATTCGTGGGCGCGCCGCCGGCCATTAATGCCGTTAAAAAAGCGGCCGGCCCGGGAATGGGCACCACTTTAAATCCCTCCTCAATGGCGCGACGTATGAGCACATAACCCGGGTCGGAAATACCGGGAGTGCCCGCGTCTGAAATCAGTGCAACGCTTTTACCTTCGCGCATATAAGAAATCATTTCGTTTAAACGTCTTTCATCGCTGTGCGCATGAAAACTTTTTACGGGCGTCGTGATCTCGTACTTTTTCAATAAGATACCGGCATGACGGGTGTCTTCGGCCGCAATTAAATCGACAGACTTTAGCACGTTAACAGCGCGAAACGTAATATCTTCAAGATTCCCGATTGGAGTTGCTACAATGTAAAGCATCTAGGTGAATAATGGTTTTTTACTTTCAGTAATGTGGGGAGCGGACAAATAAACCGGCTTCACCTGATCGTGTGCGGGCAAATCCACTGAATCCGTGCTCAAAATAACATCACATAAAACCTGTGCCATGGAAGGCAAGGCATCAAATCCGATCCAATCAACGCCGTTTGGCAAAGCCAGATGGTCTTTGTCCAGGTCGCGCATGTCGGTAACTACACCTTTCAACCCGTGCAAATCAGCCAAAAACGCAGATAAAGCGCTCTTTTCAAGAAAGGAATGACCGTCTTGACCCGGCAGTTTTATTGCCAACTTGCCGCCGCCGGCCCGCAAAACAATGGCTAGAGCCAAGTCCCCTATTTTTGCTGACAAATAATCAAAGGTATTCATGCCAATAATCGGCTTTTTTAAAGCGTAGGCAAGTGTGTTGGCAATGGTGATGCCAATACGCAAACCCGTAAACGATCCGGGGCCCGTGACTACGAAAACGCGGTCAATGCCGGGCCCGTGAGCGGCAATGATTTTTTGAAGCTCAGGTAAAACTTTTTCGGATTCATTGAAATTACTTTGCCAGGAAACCGATTCAACAGGTTTATCCTCGTGTAATAAAGCGATTTCCGTGAAAGGGAGGGCAGTGTTGATTGCGAGCGTATTCATGCCCGCACTATACTGGAATTACTGATCTTTTTTAAGATCTTTTTTGGGATTGCCTGTCTTTTTACGTTTACTTTCTTCACGCAACAATTTCGCCCGTCTTTTTTGAAGAAAATGAATACTTTTTTGCATTTCATCGACGGTTTCACCCAGCTCCCGGCTGGTCATTTTAGAAGGTTTGCGCAAAAAGGACATTAATTTTTTTATTGCCGTGCTGACTGATTTTTGTTCGTGATCAACCGTGTCATGTTTTTCTTTGGCTGGAATTATGCCCGGAATTTCGACACCGAAAATGGTTAGGACTTTCGACGCCGTGACCTTGCGTCGGTTTTGAATTTGATCACTAGGCTTTTGTTTTTCTAATCTTTCCTGGGGGATTGGTCGTAACATGATTTTTTGTTTTTATTTTTATTTTTTTGTAGGGATGCTTTTTTCTAACGCTTTTCAACTTCCACTCCTTTAAAATAATATTTAATTATGTCCTGATAGCTTTTTCCTTGCTCGGCCCAATATTTAGATCCGCATCCACTTAAACCGACTCCATGACCGGCGGGCGTTAATCCTTCACAGCCCGGATCCTTTACTCCCACCAAATAAGGCGTGTGCGTCCAGCCCCAAACTTCGAGAGCGCTTTTTGTGGCGCCCGCGTTTGTACTGTGATACGGCGTTTTTATTACTTTGTCGTTATAAGTGACTACCATTCCTTCGGTATCTTTAACCGCTTTAACACCGGTCGGATTGCGCTTTTCAAAGCCATAACCCAAATATTTTTGCGACCGCTCGGGATCATCACTTAAATGAAATGGGGCACCCGGAAATTTTTCGTCCTGAGTCATGTAATAAAGTGCATATGAACGGGCCAGAACTATTACCGCTTTGATTTTCTCATTTGGATCGGTTGCAGCAATTTCGGCTAATCCATACAGATAATCTTCCAGTGGCAGTTCATTTACCACAACCAAATCATCATTATATTCATGCACTTCAAGTGTTCCTTTGTAAATATTGTCGTTTAGTTCGGGCTTCCATGAAGGTCTGTTTTCATAATTGGAAATCATTAAATAAGAATTCCCTTCCGGCACGAATTTTGGAGGTTCACTTAATAAAAACGACATGCCGGATCCGGCCACTTTAAATGACCTTCCTTCTTTCACCACTTGCGTTAAATCGCCGGCATTGAAGGTGGCTTTTTCTTTTCCTCCGGCAATTAATTTGTATTTCCCGGTGGCGGTAATCATGGGGTCACCCTGAAAACTCAATCCGATTCTTATTAAATCATTTGTACCGGCCTGTGTTGTTTTAGTAAATGGAATTATTGGGACCGTAACGTTTAATCCTTGTTGTGCCTGACCAACTCGTATAAAAAGAGTAATCGGCTCAAGGAACAAACTTTCACCCGCTACTCCCGGTTTTAAAACTATGCGGAACGTTCCTTGTTTTTCGGGAGCCGTGACAGTCA
>WJJQ01000002.1 GCA_014729615.1 Candidatus Peregrinibacteria bacterium
AAACAAAAAATCTTTATCTGGATATAATAAAAGAAAAAGGGTCAAAAGTAATTGAATGGGTAAAGAAAAATCCTGCGGCAATCGCTGTAACAATCCTTGGTTCAATTGCCGTTTATGACATCTTTTTTTCTAAAAGAAAAGAAAATAGCGAAAAAGGAGGAAAATGGACCGACCGCTTATTTAGTAAAAAATCCGCGCTATATCTTGGCGCGTTAACCTTTGGAGCTTTAATGGGGTCGAAAGATATTAGAAATTGGATCAGCGGAAATCTATTTGGCAAAGCACGCGATAAAGCAGTAGAAACCGCTGATAATGCAATTGATAAAAGTTATGAATGGTTAGATGAAAAAATAAATTTTTCCAAAGCTAAGGCCAGACTCTCAAAATTTCATCCTAACTTGCCATCCTGGCTAAAAAACGCCAAATTAAAAGAAATTGCCGATGACATGGGAATTTCACAAGAAAATAATAATACATGGCAAGAATTTGCAAAACCCGGTGGAGCCATAGCTCTAATTTCTTCGTGGGCACTTAAGAAAAAAGGTAATAAGCTGGACTCTATTACCAAAAAAACGCTTGAGAATTTCCTTGAAACAGATAAAGAAGACATGAAGCTTGATGCCGATATTGAAAATGGCAAATTTGGAGAAATGGAACCTGCAAAAGAAGCATTAAAGAATTACAAGCGAGACATTACCATTCAACTTACACCTATAGTCACTTATATAAAAGAAAACAGAGATGTTCTTATAGCTGCGGGTATTTTTAGCATTGCTTCTTATGAAAGTGTTAGAAATCTTGCCAAAGGGGGGTTGAAATTTTCAGTGGAAACATTGTGGGATCTGGCAAAAATACCTTTCAAAGTAATAAATAATTACAGACTGACATCGCTTTTTGTAATTTCAGCCATTTTATTAACACCCGAGCTTGGAGTTTTAGATGCCGCCGGCAATATCATGATCCCCAAAGACAAGGAAAACCTTAAAAAATATACAAAGGCACGCTTAAAACAAGCTAAAGAAACCATGCCCGAATTGCCGGAAAACATTGAACACGATGTTGATGAAGCGGTGGAAATAATGAAGACGCCTAATAAACTAAAGGAATACGTTGCTCCGGCGGGTGAAATGTTGATGGGTGTCGCCGAAAATGTTTCTGAAACTGCAACACTAACACCGGAAAAGTTAATTTTTAATAAGAGAATAACCGGATTAAGCATTTTCCTTGACCATATGCGACAATGGCAGGCCCACCATGACGAAAAATCAGCTGAATATGCATGCTTTAATCCCCTACTCTCTTCAATTGATATTCTTTTAAACAAAGCAAAACAAAACGAACCAATAAGCAAGGCTGAAATACTCCGTTTAAACAACGAAGCACCGGCCGGCGTTTTTATATTTGAAGAAAATGGATACTTAAAGTATGTGGAAAAAAGCTTTCACTCAGAAATTCCCGTAATAGAAAAAGGTCCTTATTCAATATGCGCTGATCCTTCTTTGCCATTAAACAAACAAAAGGAAAAAGCCATTGAATTTTCTGTGGAAGATACCGGATTTAAGGACGCCGTCGGAATAGCGGGCAGAACATTTGTTGACACTATTAGATTACAGGCCGGTTCTGTTCTTTTTGAAAACGCGAAAGATGAAAACGATATCATAGAACTTACGGACAGAAAAATGCGAAGTGGCGAATGGATTCTTATGGTCGCCGCCGGTAAATTATTCATTGTGGAACCGGCAAAAGGGCTCGCGCACAAATATGTACTGGGGCCAGCGCATTTGGTTGAACATATCATAAGAGCCGGAACAGGTACATTTTCAGCCACTGAGGTGGGTTACGATTATGCGTCGGGCCTTCTTCCCGTTATGTGTCTTGGTGTAGCTGCAAAACTGGCTAAATTGGACTTTAACGGCCTCGGTTTTGGAAAAATGATTCTTAAATCGGCAGCTTATCCATTTACAGGCACCTATGCAATCGGTAAAGGCTATTTTCAACATATACACCCCAATATTGGAAAGAAAAATTTTCTGAAGGAAGTTATTACAGACCCGTCTATGGCTGTTAAATCAGACTTTAACAGTTCCTATTCAAAGTGGTCAAATCTTTACCATCGTTATTTTTCTCACGGTGTAAAAATGGAAGCATTGGTTTCAAGTAAAGAAACCCTCACCAGTTTATATTTATCTAAAAAATATCTACATCAATCCAAGTATGGTCTCGCGCACGAAAAAGAGAAGTTTCTAAAGCTGGCCAATGATGTACTTGAAGGAAAAGTAAGTAAAGAAAGTAAGCATCTATTAATAAATACGAACGAAAATATTCAAGAAATTGACCGTTTGATTAAAGCTTGGGAAGACTATTACACAGCCGTTTCAAAATATACTTTAATGGAAAAAGCTAAAGTCAGCTTATCAAAAGGCAACGCATCAAAAGCGGAAATCTTTCTATACAGAGCAGGGCTGGATCGTAAAACAAGTCCCACTGAATTGGAAAAACAAATGGCTTCTTTAAGAACCGAAATAGCGGAAATAGATAAAATTACTGAAACTAATATCCTTGAAAAGTTAGACAAAGAGGCGGGAGGAGAATCCGTAAAAAATTCTGAAAAGATTAAAGATTATCCCGACGAAAAAACTCAAGCCGGTCAGGCTGAAAAAGTTAAAGAAATCGATAGTCAAATAATTGAAACTGCAAAAAGACAACATCAAGAACTTGCTGAAATTCGCATGGAAGCGGCAAGAAACGGCAAATCCATTACAAGCGACGAAGTAATGCAAAAAATATCGGAAGTTGAAG
>WJJQ01000003.1 GCA_014729615.1 Candidatus Peregrinibacteria bacterium
GATAAATGACACATCAACCACGCACAAATCGATAGGTTCATCAAAAAAAGACTCATTCAAATTTCGCGCATCAGTTTCATTCAAAAACCGCACCCTTTCATCTTGCAAAAGCTTTTCATGCAACTGTCCTTTTCCAACATCAACCGCGAAAACTTTTCGCGCTCCCTTTTGAAGAAGGCAATCGGTAAAACCGCCCGTCGCAACACCAATATCAAGGCACACTTTTCCCTCAACATTAATGCCAAATTTTTCAATTGCCGCCGCCAGTTTTAATCCACCTCTGCTTACATATGGTATGTCATCTTCCGACAACAACACCGCGGCATCGTTGACAACAAGCACAGAACATTTTTTCACCACCTTTCCGTTCACAGAGCATTTACCCGCTAAAATCATTTCCTTTGCCCGATCGCGACTTGCAACCAGCCCCTTTTTAACCAGCATTTGATCAAGACGAAAACTCTCCATTCAATCTTTTATTACGTATATAGCGTTTACGTAAAAAATAATACAAAAAGCCTCCGCCAACAACAGCTATAACAAACGATCCCAAAAACAAATACAAATGTACAAGCGAGGGATCGAAACCCGTCATTCCGACCCGCTCTGATTCATCATGCACACCCAATTCACTTTCCAAACCCAAAAAATAAGCTTGTCCATCAACAACATTAAATTCAAGACCCTCTTCAATCAAATCGGAAATTTGCTCTTGATCGAGAGCTTTAACCTTAACCACATTTCCATTAAAAACCACGTTCTCAACGTCTTCTCGACCATCGTCGTAAACGCTCAAAACGCCTTTTTCAAAACCCACATTCACTTGATCTCGTTCACCGGGCACCAAAACATACGTCACTACCTCACCATCACCAAGTTTTGAAACCGATTCCACTGGCATAGAAATCCCGGTTACAATTTTCACGGAACCATCGGGCCCCGACACTTGTTTTAATAAAATAAAAGGATTTTCATTACCGAAAATTTCTCCTTTTTCATAATTTAGTAATTTTATGTTGGGATCATCAAACGTCAAATAATATGAAACTCCAAGCAAATTATCCGGCAGATTTTCACCCAAAACCGAAAGTTCAATCAATCCATCCTCATTTTGTATAGCCTTCGTTTTTATATTGGTCATAATGGTTTATTTCAATAATAATTAATAATTGCACCCCCTCCCCGCCGCAGCGGGGAGGGAATTTTTACATTAGTATGTCATCGCGAATTCAGCCGCCAAATCAATTAAATCACTTCCATCCACCCACCCGTCATAATTCGTATCCGCGTAAGGATTAAAATCCGATTCCGAAACAGACATAGCAAAACTGCGAGCGAGAGCATCCAAGTCTTTGCCATCCACACGATCTGAACGGTCATTATCCGCTTTTAATCCACGTGACTCAAAACCAATTTCACTTATCACGTCACTCTCAACACCATCCTGCACCACACTTACACCATATTCATAATTCACTTGGGGGATGATTACTCCACCGTTTGAAACACCATCTTTATCGACAAACAAAGCGGTATTCACTTCTTCAAGCAAAACAAATTCACCGTTTACATCTTTTCTATAAACCCTGTATGCATCGGCTGTTTCCAGCAGATCCCATGACAATTGCAATTGAAATCGGCTTGCCGCCTCAATCACGTTTAAATTTGTCAAACCGGGAACCGTAACAATACCACCCGGTTCAAGTTGCATTCCGGCAAATGAAACAGGTACTTGCCCAAACGAATCGGAAACAAAACTTTCATTACCAAAACCAATTTCACTTATTAAACCATCACCTCCAACAACATTAAAATTAACATTTACCAAAAGACCATCCGCATTCATAACACCTTCAGAAACACCCGTTCTTGCTTCGGCTATCAACAATTTCCCCTGCACTCCATCTTCAAGGCCCGCCTGGAAAGAAGTATCCGTAACGCCATCATTGCTTAGCAAGCCCGACGGAGTCGCATCAACAAATTCCAAAATTGAAGGATCATAATTCAATTCGAATCCATATGAAAACAGTTCAGCAACACCGCTTACATTTAGTCCGACAGTAACTGTATCACCTACAGCAGGAACCATAGTTGATGCGTTGGTATAAACATTCCCACTGCCAATGGAATTCAAATTTACCGCTAAAGGACTACCTTCGGAATCAGCAAAATTAGTTTCGTCATCGCCCGAAACGGTCGCGTCAATTCTCTCCATTGTTAAATATGGATTCGAACCACCGGCAAACCAACTGCCTCCCGTACTGTTAACAGCGTCTATTATATTGCCCGTTTCATCTTTTAAGGTAAGCGCATCACCGCTATTGGCCAACGATAAACCCATTACCATGTCGGCAAGAATGTTGGGAACACTTTCTTCATTATCTTCTATTAAATAAAACCCTCGGGCGGGCACCACTCCGGCAAGCGCCGGCAATGCAACGCCATCATCTTCAATCGACCATCCGTCCACTGAAATATCCGTCGTTCCGGGATTATATAACTCAATCCATTCATTGGAAGATGATCTGTCATCACCCGCCCAATTCACTTCATTAATAATCACGTCGCCGGACGAAGCCGCCAAAGCAAATGGCAAAACCCAAATAAAACTCAGCAAAAATAAGCTGAAAAAAGAAACTGAAAACTGCAAAAAACGCTTATTCATCATAGTTTTCTTGATTAAGAAATAATATTTTCGCGCAGAAGTGAACTCACCCTAACAAACTTGTTTAAAATAATTCTAAAATAATTCTAAAATTTGCATAAATACGCTACTGTGGTAGAATCTTCGCGCTGTAAAGCATTTGACAACTAGCCGCAGTAGCTCAGTTGGTAGAGCGCACCCATGGTAAGGGTGAGGTCTCGGGTTCAATTCCCGACTGTGGCTCCATTGAACTGTACCCCAAAAAGTGGACACAAAGTTGTTTTCTTATTCAATAAAATCTAATCACATAACAAAAAGAACATGTCAGGCTCTTGCTAAAATCCTGCCCTGTTTTCTTATTCCTGCCCGGGCAGGATAGTTGGCAAGTTGCAATTTTTGATTTAATATTTAATTAAAGCAATTCTACTAATCCATCGGGAAATAATATTCTTTTTGGTGATCCGTCTTTAAAGATTTTCTGAACGAACAAAAAACAATCTGCATTGTTATAAATTACCATACCTGTCTATAATGCATTTACCATGCAAAGTAGCTTTTTCCTCCGCCATTAATTCATGAATTTTTGCTCGCTGTTCTTTGGAGCAATAAACATTACGATTTACTACTAATAGCTCAGGCCAACGAGAAATCTCTGTATCAGTCAGCATTAAATCTTTTCCCACAATTAACTCATTCGGCAGCTCAAGCTCCTTCAAATAGGCAAATTCTATTGACTCACCAATCATAAATCGCTTAGGCAAATTTTTAACATACATGCTAACGAGAGCTATGCTGCCATCAATTTCAGCTTCTTCCGGTATTAACTGATCCCCTTTTTCATAGTCAACATTTTCCAATTTTCCACCGATTATAATAAACTTTGCACCACTTTCAACTTGCAATTCCTTTATGGAGCCCACTAAAAATGGAGACCTGATCATAAAAAAGACTCCCTCTTTTATTTGTAAAATTTTTGGTAAAACAATTCCCTCACTATCAACATCAATTTTGGAATCCGCCAACAAAACTTCAGGGAACCTAATCATTTCATTTGTTTCATCCATGAATAAACTTGCTCCACAAATTCCAGATCTCTTTCATATATTTGCTCACCCATGCGTAACTTTTCCTGTACCCTTGCTAAAGCGACTTTAGCATATTCAAGAATTTCATCAGACAAAACAACCTTTTCCGTCCCACTATTCGCACCCTTTTCCTGCGCTTTAATTAGTACGTCAATTTCTTCAAGTTTTCCTATTTGTCCAGATAGATTATCCATTTTTTTAAGCTTATCCCCATGTATTAACTTTTACTTCGCCATCAAGAACAATTACGCCCTTTTCAATTAAATCGTGTACAAATTTTTCCTCATTATCTGTACATGAAATATCTCCATGTACGATCATTCTTTTTGGAAATTCATCTTTTCCAAGAGATTCCATTTGCAAATCCCTACACTCAATTGATTCCGGAGTTTCCTCAACAAAAGCCCCATTCAGACCCAGACCACCTTCAATTTTAACATTTCTAAGCAATCTTTTTATTTTACAAAATGCCAAATCCAAAAAACCCTTAACCTTTAAATTACTTGGAAAAACATTTTTTTCTTGCCCAAAGTCAATGTCAAAAAAAGCAATGTCACCATTAACTTCCAAACCACTAAAAGCACCTCTCGCTTTTACCCATTGCATTGAAAACCTTGCGCCATCTTTCACTAACAAAACTTTCGGTATTTTTACACTTTTAATATCTTCGATTTCCAAAAAATCATAAATAATTAACCTTTCAGGAAGAGCAATTTCAAGTTCTTGCTCATTTCTAATGGCAAAATTACCATACAAATGCACACTTACACCCTTTATTTCCATTTCTTCCCGCATCACCTTATCGACATCATTTGAAGTTGAACAATATTTTGCCAAAACTTTCATTCTTTTCAAAGCCTCTTCTCTTACCGCAAGCATATTTTCAATATCGGGTATTTCTTGCCTTTCATCTTCTGATAAACTCATCCAAATTTTTACCTTATCCACAAACGCCAAATCACTTTCATAAATCTGCTCACCATTTCGCAGTTTTTCCTGCACCGCGCGCAAACCATTTTCTGCGTATTCACGAACGTCGGGAGTCAGAAGGATTTTTTCGGATCCACTTTCGGATCCAGCCTCGGCACCACCTTCACCCGTACCCTCGCTCTGTTCAAGCA
>WJJQ01000032.1 GCA_014729615.1 Candidatus Peregrinibacteria bacterium
GTGTATGGCGGCTAACGCAAGGGGATAACTGGCTGAAGAGGCATCTCTTTCAATTGGGTAGTTTGTAGCTTTGTATGATTGTGGTTTTATTTTAAAACTTTTAAAGTTGTTGTTGGTAACTTTAACGCCGAAATGTCGCATAATATCGAGTGTCATTTCAATGTAGGGTTTGGATGCCAAATCTCCTTTAACATCTATAATAACTTCATTTTCAGCCAAGGGAGCGGCCATGAGTAGAGCCGACAAATATTGACTGCTAATGTCGCCTTTAACAACGGTTCGGCCGCCTTTTAAGCCTTTTCCGTTAATAGTTACGGGAGGGCAGTCGTTTTTTGCCGTTATTTTTACGTTTAGTTTTTGAAGAGCCTGCACAAGGTCAATAATCGGCCTTTTTTGCATGCGTGTGTTTCCGGTTATTACCGATTTAAAGTTTTGGGAGGCCATAACCGCTGTTAGCGATCTAACGGCTGTTCCCGCGTTTTCAAGATTAAGAATAGAATTGCCGGGTACTTTAAAATTACCGTTTTGTCCCTCAACCGTTAAATGGTCTGTTTTTCTTGAAATTTTCACACCCAGTTGGCGTAGGGCTTTAATCATAGCCAAAGTGTCTTCGCTGTACAAAGGGTTTTTTAATCTACTGGTGCCTTTTGCCAAAGCGGCAAGTAAAAGAGCTCTATTTGTGTAGCTTTTGGACCCCGGTACTTTTATGGTAAGACTTTTTTTGGGGGATGAGGGGATTATTTCAAGCATAATTCTTAATGGCCTTTTTTAGGTCTTGTTTTGTTATGTTAGTGGATCTGGCAAAAGTGCCGATTTTAGATGGAATTACAAAATTGATTATCCCATTAACAACTTTTTTGTCGTGAAGCATGATTTTCCATAAGTCGTCTACATTGACTTTGTTGACTTTTGCTTCAAATTCTTTGGGTATTAGTTTTAAACGGGTGATCAAAATATTTATACGATCGCGCTGCTCAGGTTTTATTAAAGCCTTTTCAGCGCAAATGTTGTTTACAAGCTTCATGCCAATGGCAATGGCCTGTCCATGATTGATTTTATAATTCCAAAGCCGCTCCAGGGCGTGTCCGGCAGTGTGACCGTAATTGAAGCTTGCGCGCATGCCGTGTTCAAATTCGTCTTTTTCAATTATGGAAGTCTTTATTTTAACAGACTGAACAATTAATTTGAACAATAGCATTTTGTCGCCTTTTGCAATTTTTTGCCAGTTTTTTTCAAACATTTCAAACACTTTTTCATCATTTACAACTCCATATTTAAAAACTTCACTTAAACCGGCCAGCAATTCTTTCTTAGGCAATGTTTTAAGCAAATCCGGGTCCATTAGCACCGCTTTTGGCTGATAAATGGCACCGGCAAGGTTTTTTCCGCCTTGTAAATTGACACCTGTTTTGCCGCCAATGCTTGAATCCACCATGGCAAGTAAAGACGTGGGTACATGAATGTAATTTATTCCACGCATGAAAATTGCCGCGACGAAGCCGCCGAGGTCACCGGGAACGCCTCCTCCAAGAGTAATGACGCAATCGTTGCGCGTGAATCCCTTTTGCACCATCTTTTCAATGATTTTTTCAACCGATTCCATTGATTTATACTTGTCTCCACATTTAAAGGTGAATAGTTCGGCTTTCAATCCATACTTAGCCAAATTTGAAACAAGTTTTTTGCCAAAAATTCCGCCAATAACGTCATCTGAAATAATGGCATATTTATGTCCCCATTTTTTTGTGTTCAACAATTCGGGAATTTTTTTAAAGATGCCGTTTTCAACTTTTATCGAGTATGATTGATCGTTTTTTGGTATTCTAACTTTAATTGTAGCCATTGATTTTAGATTAAAGAGCTCGGCCGACAGCGTCAGCAATTGGTTTAAGTTCATGCATAATTGAATCGAACATTGCCGGGGTTAAGGCCTGGTCCGCGTCGCTTAAAGCTTCTTCCGGATTCGGATGCACTTCAACAATGATTCCGTCCGCACCGGCCGCAATTGCCGCTTTACTCATTGGTCCGATTAAAGATGGTTTTCCTGTGGCGTGACTGGGATCAACAATAATTGGAAGGTGACTTAGTTCTTTTACAAGTGGAACAGTAGCAAGCGCAAGTGTGTTTCGGGTTTCGGTTTCAAACGTGCGAATGCCGCGTTCACAAAGGGCAACATTTGGGTTTCCTTTACTCATAATATGCTCGGCGGCAAGCAATAATTCTTTTATAGTGGCGCTCATACCGCGTTTAAGCAAAATTGGCTTGTTTGTCGAACCAACTTCTTTCAAAAGATTGAAGTTTTGCATATTTCGCGCGCCTACTTGAAACATATCAACATGTTTGTCGATTACTTCAACATCGCGTATGTCCACAATTTCAGTTATGGTTTTAAGATTATGTCTTTTGGCCGTGTCATGCATAATTTTCAAACCTTCCTCGCCAAGGCCTTCAAAGCTGTAGGGTGAGGTGCGGGGTTTGAATGCTCCTCCGCGCAATATTTTGGCACCGCTGGCTTTAACGGCTCTGGCGGCCGCTTCTGTTTGGGCCGCGCTTTCAATTCCGCATGGGCCGGCCATGATTGAAAGTTCGTCGCCGCCAATGGTTACATTGTCACCCAGGTTAATTACAGTGTTTTCTTTCTTGGTTTCACGTCCGCTTAATTTGTAAGGATTCAAAACGGCCATAACTTTGTCGACGCCGGGCATGGCGCTAATGCGCATTTGGTCGACATCGCGTTCGTCCCCCAAAACCGCTACAACGGTTCTTTCGGTTCCATGTAAAGGCACGGGGTTCAAACTGATCTTTTTAACATGCTCGATTACATGTTCAATATGTTTTTCATCGGCATTTCGTTTCATTACGATTATCATGTTTTTTGAATTGATTAAATTATTTGTAGAAAGTTGTGTGTTTGGCTTTTTGCAGGCTTCAATAAAGACAGGAACAATGGTCTTTATCTGCAATTGATTGTTTTGTGACAATGTCTTGGCACGCAGTTTTGAATTTTAGCATAATTTTTTTGGTTAAGGTATTTAAAAAAATCCCCGCTTGGTTTAAGTCGAGGAGTAATTATTACAGTTGCATGAAAGTTTTACTCCTCAGTCAGCGAAGAAGTAAAAGTAAAAAAATGTATTTTTGATTCTGTTATTCATAATTATTTATTCTCACTTGTTTTTTTGATGTCCCTACCAACGCGTTCTATGACTCCTGATATATCACCATGCACATCGGGTTCGGTTTCTTCCTGGCTTTCCACGGCTTCTGTCTCTGCTTCTTCCTGCTTACGTATTCTTTCCAATTCTTCCATTAATTCACGATTGTTTCTCATGGAAACCGGACAGGAGGGCAATGTGGTTAAACCTTTTTTTTTCTTTCCGGACATAGGGGATGTCGGTTACAATGTTCTCACGAATGTTTACACACTAATCCTTAACGAGTCAAGAAAATGTTTGTCGATTCACATTCTCATATACACTTTAAAAAGGAATTTCCCGATACCCCTGGGGTTATTAAACGTGCAAAAGGAAATAAGGTTTTAGGGCAAATTTTGGTGGGATGCACTTTTAACGATTCTTTGGCCGCTTTGGATTTCGCTAATAAGTATGCCGATGATAATTTTTGGTGCGCGCTTGGCGTGCATCCGCATGACGCGTCCGACTTGGATGAAGAGGTGATTAATGAATTTTATCAAACCGCAGAGTCGGAAGAAAAAGTGGTGGCTATCGGTGAAATAGGGTTGGATTTTTTTAGAAATCTTTCGCCGAAAGAATTGCAATACGAAGCTTTTGAAAAACAAATAAACTTGGCTAAAGAACTTGATTTACCTGTGATTGCCCATGTTAGGGATGCATGGACCGAAGCAATGAACATGCTGTCGAAATCCGGGCATAAGAAAGTTGTTCTACACAGTTTTACCGGTGACATTGAAACGGCCTGCAATGCCTGGGATTTGGGTTTTATAACTTCTTTTTCGGGGATGATTACTTATCCGAAAAACGAGGATATGCGCGACATTGTGAGGGTGGCCCCCATGGAACAAATCTTTATTGAAACCGATTGTCCATATTTGCCGCCTCAAAAATATCGCGGACAGAAAAATGAGCCCGCTTTTGTGGTTGAAGTGGCAAAGCAAATAGGGGAATTACGCAATCTTTCAAAAGAAGAGGTTGGCCGAATTACAACGGAAAATGCGGAACGCGTTTTCGGAATTAAAATAATTCCATTAAGCGGTTAAGGTCCGAATATTGATCGGGTGTCACCAGTTGAGAGAACCCCATTTTTTGCGATTCTTTAACACGTTTGTCGTGCTGGGCGATTTTACGTATTTCTCCGCTTAATCCAACTTCGCCGAATGCCGCAATGTTGCTTGGTAACGGCATTTTTTTTAATGATGAAATAATGGCCAAAATAATGGCCAGGTCGGCCGCGTGGTCGCGCAGTTTGAAGCCGCCGATGACGTTTATATAAACATCATGCGCGTTTACGTTTAAATTAAGGTGTTTTTGTATGACGGCAAGTAACAATTGAAGACGATTGGAATCATAACCGCTGGCCGTGCGTTTGGGATACCCGAAAGCAGAAGGATGAGTCAATGCCTGGACTTCAAGCAGTAAAGGCCTTGTTCCTTCAATGGTCGCGGTTATGACCGAACCGACAGCATTTTGTTTGCGGCCGTCCAGAAAAAATTCGCTGGCGTTAAGTACTTGTTTTAAGCCGTTTTCCGTCATTTCAAAAAGTCCTATTTCATTGGTCGATCCAAAACGGTTTTTAAGACTGCGTAAAATTCGCATATTTTGGTAGCGCTCACCTTCAATTAAAAGAACCGTATCAACAAGATGCTCCAGCATTTTCGGGCCCGCCAACGTGCCATCTTTAGTAACATGACCGATAAGAAATGTTGCAATGTTCTTCGCTTTAATAACCCGCATGATTTCTTCCGAGCAATATCTAACCTGATTAATGCTGCCCGCTATAGAAGGTAATTCCATCGATGCTATTACCTGAATTGAGTCCACAATAATAAAGTCGGGGTTTTGTGAATCAATAATGTGTAAAATGTTTTCCAGAGCATTTTCGGAAGTTATTTCAACATTTTCTGACTTGATGCAAAGTCTGCCCGCGCGATTGCTTATTTGTTCAGCGGATTCTTCGCCCGAAATATACAGAATTTTTTTACCCTGATCGGCCAGTTTTGATGCCAACTCAAGCACAATTGTTGATTTCCCTATGCCGGGTTCACCGCTTAGCAAAGTTAAACTGCCCGCAGTGATGCCTTCGCCCAAAACTCGGTCGAATTCGGTTATGCCCGTTTTAAGTTTTTCTGTTTTGGCCTCGATTTGGCTTAAAA
>WJJQ01000033.1 GCA_014729615.1 Candidatus Peregrinibacteria bacterium
CGGTTCAACAATATTCATTCCGTACTCTTCTTTTAACTTTTGAATATCTTTTGCTTCTCTTTCAAGTACGCCCAATGCAAATTCATCCATTTCTTCTTCAAATATTTTTTTAACAATCGGCTGGTATTTCGAAGGAATCTGGTTCCAGGCTTTCTCAGACATGTAAATTGCCCCGATGTTAAAAGCATGGAAGGTGAGTACTAAATTATTCTGAACTTCATAAAAACTGTACATAATAATTACGTTTGGTGGGTTTTCCTGCCCGTCGACCATTCCGGTTTGCATTGCCATATATAAATCGGACACGTCGAGCGGCACCGGAGTTGCCCCTAATGTTCTTACCATAAACTGCGCAGCTTCGGAAGACATACTTCTAATTTTTACTCCCTTCATATCAGATGGTACGTTCGGCTGTACACTGTTTGTTGTTAAACATCGTCTACCGTTAACCATTGGCGCAATTAATCTAATACCGGTCTGTTCAGGAATTATCGAGGTGTACAATTCTTGAATATATGGATCGGCTTCAAAACGCTTATAGTGGTCATAATCGTTAAAAACAAAAGGTAAAGCCAGTACATTGATAGGCTCATAGAACCTCGCCATACCTGCAATAGCGCTGTTTAAAAATGCTACAGAACCGGCCCTCAACAGCTGATACATTTCCATTTCAGGACCAAGAGTTCCCCCGTGATGAACGGTTATTTCAACAATACCGTCAGTTTCTTCAAGTACCCTTTTGGCAATACTATCAAAATACTTTGAATCGAATTGATCGGCAGGTAAACTGTTTGCCCATTTAAGTTCAACCACCTCCTTTGGTTCTTCAGACATAGTTTCTTCAGTTCTGTCTTCGGTCCCTGTGGATGGCGATTCCTTCTCACCTCCGGCGTACAATAATCCCACTGACAAGATTATCAGTGCAACTAATACCAAAGTTCTCTTCATACTCCACTCCTTTAAAATAATATTTCTGACATCTTAAACATGTATGATGTCACTTGTAGAACATCTTACCCTAAAAACCTCTTCCTGTCAACTTTTTTCTAACCTAATTCTACTTATTTCCTGAAAAATCCGGATTTAGTATATTACGGGGCTTTCTGCCTTGAAAACAATCAATGATATTATCAACCGCTTGAAATCCTGCTGAGATCATAGTTTCATGTGTAATCGCAGCTATATGGGGCGTTAAAATAACGTTATCCATAGACAGCAATGGATTGTCTCTCTGAATAGGCTCTTTCTCAAAGACATCCAGACCGGCACCTTTAATTGCTCCTCTCTGCAGCGCATCGATAAGATCCCTTTCAACTACAACACTGCCGCGGGCAGTGTTAATGAAAAAAGCTGTATTCTTCATTTTATTGAAAAATGATTTATCGATCATACCCCGGGTTTTTTCCGTATCAGGAATATGCATGCTAACGAAATCACTTTCCGACGCAATCTTATCCAATTCTGCCCTTTTCACGTTTAATTTTTTTGCAGCCGTTTCATCAAAGTTAATATCATAAGCAAGAACAGTACAGTTAAACCCGATTAGATACTGTGTAAATTTTTGTGCAATATTCCCAAACCCAATTAACCCGACCGTCTTTCCTTCTAATTCAGTCCCCCTCATCATTGTCCACCACTCGCCGTTTCTAATCTTCCGGTCAAATTGTCCAACACCCCGGGAAATATTTAGAAGAAGACCTAAATTCATTTCAGCTACAGGAGACGACATTTTGCCCGGGGTATTCGTTATCGCTATGCCAACCTCCGTTGCCGCATTAATATCAATATGGTCGTAACCGATACCAAACCGTGCGATTATTTCCAGAGAACCCTGCAATTCTTGTAGAACCCTTTTAGTATACGGTTCTCCCCCTGCGACTACTCCGTGAGAAGAACGAAGTCCTGAAATAACATTATCTTCGGTTTTATGTTCCCATTCAAGCATATTTAAATGCGGTTCACATCCTTTTTCTTTTATGTATTCAAGCAATGGTACAAAATCTTCTTCCATGTGAGGTTCAAGCGTAATAGTAATTCTTTTCATTAATTTTTCTCCTTATTTTTATGACATCTGCGAAACTAACAATCTAACATTTAACGCTAGTCCATTGTGCTCAAGATTATTTAATAGTGAATTTATTTGTCCTTCTGTTATCTCCCCCTCTATTAACAGGGCTTTCCCGGCAGCCTGAAGCATCATTAAGTCAGATATAAAATCCTCCAGATCAGGACCAAAAGGCGGCGGATCGATGGCAATTTCCACCGCTTTCAATTTTTTTTCTTCCGCCAATACCGGATAAATATGATGTGAACCGGAATGTGTATGAATTATCGGGTAGTCAAAGTTTTCTGAAATCCTTTCATCCTGATCTTTGATAAATTCAAAGTACATATCTTTGGAAATGTTTTTCATAGCATCTTCCTGAAACATAACGGGGATTCCAGGCGCCCACAACCCGCTCATGTCCCGAATAACGTGTCCTCCATGGAAATCAGGAGTATTTGAATACCAAAATTTTACGGTATCGATAAAAATATCAGTGCAAAGGGATAAGAGTTTCCTAATTCGCTCAGGTTCTTCATAAAATCCTGTGAACAACATTTCTGTGGGAACCGCAGCCTCAGCCATGTCAAACGGCCCCCGGAAAAGAGGTTGAGTAATGGGGTAATTATTTCCAAGCTCTTCTTTTAATACAGCAATTATTGATGCAATTTCGTCAAACCATGGGCTGAAACCGTTCCAGTTCATTTTATCGACATCACTCCAGCTTTGTAAAAATGAGGATGGGGATACGCTAGGGCCCGTCCTAAAAACACGGCATCCCAGGATTAATTCCGTATAACACAGATCATATGCTCCGCATCCCTTCAACATATCCTGAGAAAGTACGGCACCGCTTGGCAGATAAGGCTGTAATGTTCTTCGATGATCAAATAAACCTCGCTTTATTTCATATTTCCCAGTTAATTCTTCACCATTAACATCCACATATGACTCATAAGGTTTCCAATGCTCTTCGTCGTAAATACGGAGAAGTGGCCGATCAGTTTCATCTCTTTCCCAAAAAGCAGTATGCCGTGATAATGCCTCTTTGATATTTGAAACTCTTTCATGGTATTTTTCGTCAACAATTATATTTTCAGTCATATTGTAACTTTTTCTCCTATGGCTGCAATTAATACATTTATATAAGGATTTTTTTCCTTCATTAAGATATAAAAATCGTTAGGGTTACCGCCATGTTCCTTGAAAAGCCAATAGTGGCATGGGATAACACATTTTGGGTTAACCCAGCTTGCAATATGAGTAGCCTCCAAAGCATTTGGATTCCCATATGCACCGTTAATTGGTACTAGAAGTACATCAATATTATTAGGAACATCGATAATGCTAGGCAGGTCCCATTTGTAACATGTATCTGCGGTATAATAGATACATTTTCCTTCCAGTTCAATAATCATTCCAATCTGATCCGGTGAATATTCTCCATGATCGGATATAACTGTGCGAATTGAAAATTTTTCTGTTTCAAAAATCTCTCCTCGATTTAACTTATTGAGATTATTATCATCAATTCCCAAATCTTGGCACGTATTCATTACGCTACCGGGGCCGATAATCTTTGATGCCTTTCCTGCAAAAATTGGTAGTGATAGTATGTCTAAGTGGTCGCCATGCTCATGGCTTACAAGAACGTAATCAGGTAAAAATTTTTCAGCTGAAATAGGGGACGGAACCAATCTCTTGAAAGAACCATCTTTGCCCTCACAACTATTCGACAAATATGGATCAATTACAACTAAAACATCAACACTTTGCAAAATAAAACCTGCGCCGCCTAACCAATATATATTTACATAACCTTTTTTGGGCTTCTTTTTTAATTTTTCAGATAACATACTCTTATCCTATTTTGAACTGTACTTTTAGTGCACTGTCAATTCTCTTTTTTGAATATTCGAAAGCCTCAGCAAACTCCTCTAAAGAAAAGGTATGTGTAATAATAGAATCAACATCTATCTTTTTTAAAGCCAACATATCGAGTGTTTTTTTAAATTGTATCCCTGTGTATCCGCACGTACCGAGTATACTTACCGCTTTTGCTGTAAAATCAAAAGATTTTATATCCCACAATTCATCACTTCTCCCCGGAACGGCCTCAATTACGAGTCTTCCGTATTTCGTTAATAGATTTTGCGCTTGTAAAAAAGTTTTATCGCCTCCTCCGCAAAAAATGATAACATCTACTCCTTTCCCATCCGTTAATTCCATGACGCCCTTATAAAATTCATTTTCTTTAACGTTAATTGTAAAATCAGCCCCTAGGGTTTGCCCCTTTTGTAACCGTTCATTTCTTGTGCCTGTTAGAATCACAACTTTTGGATTTTTCAATTTAACCCACTGAAGTGTAAATAATCCGATAGGCCCGGGACCAATGATAAGTACTGTCTCTCCCTCTTCGATGTTAGCACGTTCAAAAGCAGCGCATCCGTTTGCAATAGCCTCCACAACAGCTGCTTCCTTAAGTGTAACTTCCTCCGGTATGCGAAAACAGGACGACTCATTAATTATTAAAAATTCTTGAAAGCATCCTTCAATATCAAAGGGTAATCCTTTTATGTTTTCACAAGTACTAAATTTACCTTGAAGACAATACCTGCACACACCGCAGAATTCAAAGGCCATGGCCGTAACTTTGTCACCAGGAGACAGAAATTTTACACCCTTTCCGCATTCATCAATGACCCCTGAAAACTCATGACCTGGAACAGTAGGATATTTTGTATTAGGATAATGTCCGTCAATTACAAAAAAATCCGTATGACAAATAGTTGCGTACTCAATCTTGATTCTTACC
>WJJQ01000034.1 GCA_014729615.1 Candidatus Peregrinibacteria bacterium
TACAAGCGGTTTGAGGTTGAATATCTTGCGCGGCGCACCCGGCGATGGTTGACATAGAAAGGGATCCTACCAATGCCATGATGGCATGTATTTTTTGTGGGATTATTTTTTCAGTTGCTTTGAAAAGTGTTGATTTGGCTATATTGAAAGCTGTTTCTTTCATTGGGTGTTTTTTTAATTGAGTTTATTTATAAATAATAATTGCAAAAAAGTCAAGTTTGACAATAGGGTGAAATATGGTTTTAATTTGATCAATATATATTAAACTCTTGAAAAATGTCAGTTAATATTTTGGTGGTTGATGAAAATGCAATCCAATTGGTGGAAAAGGTTATGGAGGGTTTAAACGGAGAAATAAATGAAATTATATTTAATACGGCGCAAAGTGCGTTAGACGCTCTTTTGATTGCAAAGAAAAAAAATGTGCATATTGCCATTATTAATAGTGATGTTGAGTATCCGGGTGATGGATTTGAAATTGCGTTTGATCTTAAAATGATTGATTCGGAAATACGTCTTTTTGGATATTCCTCAAACTGGGATGAAGCAAGCGCGCGACATGCCGGTTTGGAAGGTTTTGCAGCCTATGGTGAGGACTTGATTTCGTTTATTAAAAAACAAGTGTAGACGTTGATGTATTGACATTTTTATGACATGGCATAGAATGTTTGCCGGTATTTTTAAACGAATAAAAATGGTAAATAAATTGAACAAACTGCAGCTAGATGATTTTGATGCCTTATTTGAAGCGGCAGCTGCGCTTGGAGTAGATGCTCAGTCTCTCGCGGAAATTATTGATTTAATCGATTGTACTCAGGTAAGAGGATCAGAGCGTAAAAAAATAGATACACAAAAGACAGAGCTCGAGAGTTTGTTCGAAACTTATAAACTGGGGAAATTGGATAACGAATTTAAAGCAAACTTAGAATATGCAATTTCACTTGTTCCACGAATTGCAGAAGTTATTAAAAGTAGTGACAATAACGAAATGCTGGCTGTACGGGATGAAATTAAGAAAGAGCTTGAAGTGGTTTCACCTACTATGCAAATAGGAAAGTAATTACATTATTGTTAACCAAAAAGGCAACGTTATTATCGATAAAATAGTTGAAAGAACAATTGATCGGGCAATGAAATTTTCGTCCAGCTTGTATTTTTTGGCTAAAGCAAAAGGTGTAATGGCAAGAGGCATTGCCGAGTCAATTATTGATGGTGCAAATGTTTCAATATTAAAGTGGAATAGGCGTACAAAAAAATAAAAGGCGGCGGGTAATAATAAAAGAGTAACAAGTGTAAAGAACAAGACCCCGGTCCATTCTTTAAGCTTGCCGGTTTTTGTTTTGCCTATAAAGAGTCCGATTACTATTAAAACTATAGGTGTAACTGAGGCGGCAATCATAGATATTGTGGTGTCAATTGGAGCGGGGATCGGTATTCGCAAATTTGCGAAAATCAGACCAAATAAAACCGCAAGCAGTAAAGGATTGGTGAAAAGATTTTTGATAATATTCAAGCCGGATTCTTTTACTTTATTGGCGTATTCAAGGTAAGAAATGAATAAAGTAAACATCCAGAATAAATACACGCCGGCAATGAGACTGGCGGACGGTAAAATTTGAGTTCCCCAAACCTGGGTTAAGACGGGTATTCCTAGATAAGCCACATTTCCGAATGGTACACAAAGTAAAAGTGTCAAAAACAATGCTTTTTTGAATTTGAAAATCTTTTGCAGAAGTAAAACTAATATGAATGATCCAATTAAAAAAAGTGAATTGGCAATTATTATGTTTATCTGTTCGGTGAAATTCACCTGCAATTTTGAAAGAGCCGAGAATATTAAGGTGGGGAAGCCTATGTTCAGGGCGAACGAGTTTAATACTTCGATCCAGTTGTCTGTATTTAATTTTGTTTTTTGTAATATCGCCGCTCCGAAAATAATTAAGAATAGCGGTAAGATGACAAGAAAAACGTCTTTCATAAGGGGATGATAAAAATTGCATTTAGTTTATGGTTTTTTATTTGTTGGTGTCAATAAAATTAATGGAATTTTGTTTCATGTTGTGGTAAATTATTTTGTAAGTATGCCAAAAACATCTACAACTACAACAACAGGAAAAAAGAAAAGCTCCACTTTGAGGGATGTTAGTCCTAAAAAGAAGCTTGATAAAGACGAATTCAAAGTTACGCCGCTCGATGAAGAAGCCGATGAAGATTTGCAAAATGACTATGAAATGGAAGAAGGTAAAATTGACATTGAATATGAACCGGTTCGTATGCCGAAAATGCATGTCTCTTCCGTGCCCAAGGGGGGCGAAATAACGAACGATAAAACAATGAAGGTTGCGAGTGAAGATGAAAAAGCGGTTGAAGCTATTCCGGAACCAAAAGACGTAATAAAGGTGAAATTTGGATCTTTCGTAAACTTGGTTGCCAATCATGAATTACAAGATGTTATTGCCGCGAATGCAAATGAAGACATTATTATGAATTCGACACTTTTAACGGAGTTGGCCAGTGCCAAAGATCAAAGAGAAGAAAGAAAAATACCATTGGTTTTTTTGGTGGGAATAGCAATCGGGGTTGTGCTTACTTATATATTCTTTTCAACTTAAATATGCCTGTAAAACGTCGTCTGAAATACAAAAGAATAATGTTAAAGTTGTCCGGTGAGGTTTTGCAGGGCGAAAAAGATGGCGGAATTGATTTTGATGTTTTAGATAATTTATGCCAGGAAGTTGCGTCTGTTCAGAAATTGGGGGTAGAAATCGCGATAGTTATAGGGGGAGGAAATTTTTGGAGGTATCGTGATTTTAAAGCAAGCGGGATCGACCGGGTGCATTCGGATTATATGGGAATGATGGGAACGATTATGAATTCACTTGCCATGCGAAATGCTTTCAAAAAATTTAAAATAGATGCGAGACCAATGTCTTCTTTTGCTATGCCCGTGGTTGTGGAAGCATATTTACGAGACAGAGCGGTCAGTTATCTTGAAAAAGGAAAAATTGTCGTGTGTGCGGGAGGAACCGGTAATCCTTTTTTTACTACCGATACGGCGGCGGCGTTGCGCGCTTTGGAACTTGAATGCGATATTGTTTTAAAGGCAACAAAGGTTGATTATGTTTATGATAAAGATCCAGTAAAACACAAAGACGCGAAATTGTTTAAAAAAATGACTTATCATCAGGTGCTTGACTTGGGCCTTGGTGTTATGGATTTAAGCGCGATTTCATTATGCGGTGATAATAAAATGCCCATTGCCGTGTTTAATTTAAATAAAAAAGGCAATATTGCAAAGGTGGTGAAAGGCGCGGATGTTGGTACAATTATATCTTAATTTTTTTTAAAATGGAGTCGCAAGTATTAAATAATTTACAGTCTGAATTTCAAAAAATAGTTAATCATTTGGGTGATGAGTATTCTCACTTGCAAATAGGACGCGCTTCAGGTGCGCTTGTCGAAGGCTTGAGTATTGAAGCCTACGGATCATCTCAGCCTTTAAAGAATGTTGCGTCCATTTCTATTCCGGACGCTAAGAGTGTGCAAATACAGCCATGGGATAAATCACTTTTGAGTGCTATTGAAAAAGCCATTCAATCATCGGATTTGAATATTTCACCGGTAAATAACGGATTATCAATAATATTGAATATTCCGCCCCTTACCGAAGAACGACGAAGAGATCTTGTGAAAGTAGTGCATCGATTGGCCGAAGAGGCGAAAATTGCCGTGCGGAATGCCAGACAAAAAGCGTTTGATCAAATCAAGGCGGCGGAAAAGAATGGTGATTTAACGGAAGATCAAAAGCATGGTGCCGAAAAAAAGGTGCAAGAAAAAGTGGATGAAGTGAATAAATCCATTGAAGATCATTCAAAGAAAAAGGAACACGATATAATGACAGTTTAATTTAAATATGACTTTATTTCTCAGTATAATTGCTTTTTTTGTAATATTCTCTCTGCTTGTTTTGATTCATGAGTGGGGTCATTTTTCAGCGGCCCGAAGAGCCGGTGTGAAAGTGGAAGAGTTCGGTTTTGGTTTGCCTCCTCGAATTTGGGGCAAGAAAAAAGGTGAAACTTTGTATTCTATTAACTGGATTCCGTTTGGTGGCTTTGTGAAATTATTCGGTGAGGATGCGCATGACCCGAAAGTTTTAAAAAATAAGCGAAGTTTCGCCTCGAAATCGCCATGGGTGAGAATGAAAATTATTGTCGCCGGTGTTGTAATGAATTTGTTGCTGGCATTTGTATTGCTGACGGCTGGTTTTACATTTGGTATTCAGCCTTTGATTGTAGATTCGGATGGTGTTTTGCAGGGGATTCGCGATGAAGTTATTCATCTTGAGACAGGTGTAATTGTTAAAAATGTTGAAAATGACAGTCCCTCTTTTTTAAACGGACTTCGTGAAGGTGACAGAATATTAAGCGTGGATGGAGTTGAAATTGACAGTGTGCATGCACAGATAGAAGGTGGCGCGGCTGAAATTTTAAGGGATGGGCAATTGCGAAGAATCAACATCCCGAATATGGATGACGTGGTTTTGTATGACTTGCTTCCGTTGCCTAGGTTACGCATAGCAAATGTAAAAGAAAATTCAGCTTCGGCTGATGCGGGTTTAAGAAGTGGTGATACTATTAAGAGTATCAATGGTTATGAAGTGTTTTACAATAACGATTACCGAAATGTAATCAATTCCACTTCAGTCTATGAATATGAAGTTATACGTGACACCGAGGTGTTTGTCACTACAGTTAATGTGCCCACCGGTACCCAGGTTGTTGCATCGAATGTGTTGGAGGATTCGCCGGCTGAAAATGCGGGAATGATTGATGGAGACTTAATTTTGTCCGTAAACGGGCAAAGAGTTTCAGATCCGATGAAGTTTATTGAAATTACTTCTTCCAACGCGGGCAATGAATTGCAATATGAAATAGTCCGCAATGGTGGAGAAATTATTAATCTGAATATTACGCCATCGGAAGACGGTACTATTGGAATAATATTGGGTGAGTTTTATCCTTATAATAATAATGAGTTAAGTTTATATTCCGATGTTCAGGTTAACTCGGTTTTAAAAATAGATAATGTAAGGTATCCTATCTGGCAGGCTCCGCTTAAAGCTATTGAAGATATAGGTCGTATTTCAGTGTTAACCGTTGATATGCTTGGAAATGTGGTCGGCTCGCTTGTAACAAGTTTTTCGGTACCCGATGGTGTCGCGGGCCCGGTGGGAATCGCGCAGTTAACTTTTGTATTTGTGCAGGAAGGATTGTTGTCATTGGTAAGATTTACCGCGCTATTGTCTTTAAGTCTGGCTGTTTTGAATATTTTTCCATTTCCGGCACTTGATGGAGGAAGAGCACTATTTATTATTATCGAAGTCATTCGTGGTAAAAGATTGTCGCCAAAAGTTGAGGCCATGATTCATGCTATTGGATTTTTGCTTTTAATGTTGCTGATTTTCGCAATTACTTACAACGACATATTAAGATTTTTTAAATAGGATATAAAATTTTTCTTGCTTTTTGTTGAAATGTGCATGGCTGTATCATTGTGTAAAAATACGGAATGTTTTTTTATTGTGTTTTTTTCCCGTAAGTTGAGGGTGAGTGACAGGTGAGTATACAATTTGTAGAGTATAAATAAATTGTTCTCAATGGCTTGTGGAAAGCCAAAAAAGTCTCTAGTATACAGCATGCCTTTTCGCCCTAGAAGCAACTCTGGTAACGTTTTAAAAACATGGATTACAAAACTCTTTGGGAGGACATTCTACTCAAAGTAGCCCCCACAATCGGAAAGACTGCAATTTTATCTTTGTATAAGGATTCTATAATAATAGGGTTTAAGGATGGAATTTTAAATATTGGTGTTCCCACTCATATTACGGGTAGCTTTATACGGGAACGTCATGAAGTTAAGGTTTTGCAGGCGGCCAAAGAAGTTTTACCCGAAGTTAAAAATCTTTCTTTTGAAGTTAAGGGTGTGCTTGCCGACAGTGAACATGAAAATAAAATTGATTTGAAAAGGTTTACGTCACTTGATGCAAAACCCGGCTTTAGAAAAGTGCCCAATAAACAAGAGGTATTTATTGAAAAAGGGATAAGAAGTAAAATGTTCAACCCTAAATATACACTTGAAAATTATATTTCAGGTGAACAAAACAGACTGGTGCTGGCGGCGTGTAAAGCGGTAAGCGTTAAACCGGGAGGAATTTACAACCCGCTTTTTATTTACGGATGCACCGGTCTTGGAAAAACACATTTATTGCAAGGAATCGGTTTGGAAGTAATGGAAAGGTATCCAAACAAAAAATGTGTTTATATGACTTCGGAAAGATTTATTAACGAAGTTATTGAAGCTATAGGTAAAAAACATACAAAATCGTTTAAAGATAAATATAGAAATGTGGATTTGTTTATTGTTGATGACATTCAGTTTTTTGGAAATAAAGCTTCAACTCAACAGGAATTTTTTCATACCTTCAATGAATTATATGATGCCGGAAAACAAATTGTAATCAGTTCCGACAGGGCGCCAAACGATCTGGATGGTCTTGAAGACAGATTAACAAGCAGGTTTAACATGGGAATGGTAGTGGAAATTCAAATGCCCGACTTTGAAACCCGACTTGCGATTTTAAACGGTAAATGCAGGGAACATCAAATATTAATTGATCCCGAAATTCTTGAGTTCATTGCCTATAATGTTTCGAATAGTGTAAGAGAATTAGTTGGAGTACTTGTGAATGTAATCGCTGAAACGCAATTGACTGAATGCGCGCCCACCTTGAAATCTGTTGCCGCCGTTATTAGAAAACTTGGTTATAGCGGTAAGGAATTTAACATGGATGGTGGTGTTGAAGAAAGATCGTTGGCTGTAAGATCAACCGATGATGTAATTGAAATGGTGGCAAGGTATTTTAAACTTACAATTACTGATTTGACCGGTGAGGACAGACGAAAAGAAATCATGATCCCCAGACAAATATGTATGTATCTGATACGTGAAATCTTAAATTGTTCATATGAAACAATCGGGGAACAGTTTAGCGGACGTAATCATACAACTGTTTTGCACGCGGTAACCAAAATAATCAAACAAATAAATAGCGATGAAAGACTTAAGAGAGATGTCAATGCTTTAAAAAAGGAAATGGGTTTAAATTAAGTTTTTTCCTTTACAGTGAGCCCGAATTTGCTATATTTTTATCATCTTATTTTTAGCCCTTTTTGGTATGCGCAGAGTTCATCGTAAAAAAAGCTCACTGGATTTTATTCTTCCTTTTTTGATCTTGGTTTCGCTTGGTGTTATTGCCGTAATGGGTTTTCAGCTGTGGAATAATTGGGGGAATCAGGGTAAAGCGGATGCATATTTTTATGTAGTGGATGGAAGGGCGCGCATTTTACCATACGGACAAAGTGAATGGGATAATGCTTTTAGCGGAACAAAACTTTTGATAGGTGATTCACTGAAAACATCTCCGCTTGGAAGAGTTGTAATGAATTTTTTTAATGAAACAATTATAAGAATGGATCGTGATACGGCTATTTCGCTCGTTGATTTGTCTAATGATATTGATTCGGAAGAAATCTATTTAAGCTTAGATAATGGGTCCATTTGGGTTGCGGGCATTAAAAGTGACGGTGTGAAAGACTCCACGTATCAAGTTCGGACAAAAAATATGCTTGTAACGGCTACAGGTACTGTTTTTGCAGTTGAAAGCACTGACGCTCAGGTGGTTAGAGTTCTTGATGGCGATGTTAATGTAGATATTTATGTAAAATCAGGTGAAGATGAGCGGATTGCGGATTCTATAAATGTTGGCGTTGGGCAGCAATTAACCTTGGATGATGCGGCGATAAAAGCATTTGAAGAGAATAATTCAATTTCTGTTTTAAGTGCCATTTCCGACGAGTTTAAAGAAACAGAATGGTATAAATGGAATATAAGGGAAGATAAAGCACCAACTGACTTTTCGGTTGCAAGTGGTGACTTTATGTTAAACGAAGAGGATGCCAGTGGTGATGTTACCGATGAAGATAATGATGAGTCAGAGGATGAGGTGGATGAAGATAATGATGAAGATAATAATGAAGATAATGATGAAGAGGAGCAAACAGAAGAAGAGTCGGAATCATTATTGAGTTTGGAAGCACCGGTAATTTCAAGTCCTTCATTTACTGTGACTGATAAGAGTTCGTTTCAAATAAGCGGGACTGTTCAGAGTGGTGTTGCACAGGTTGAAGTTGTTCACAATGGAGAAGGATACATGTTGGGAGCATTTGAAAAAGGTGATACAAGCTGGTCTTATAATGTAAATGAGAGTTTTGGAAATCTTGTTGAAGGAGCTAATACCTATACCGTTTATGCATATGATGAAGATGGAAACAGAAGTGAAGCTGATACTTTGATAATCAGTTATGACAAGCCCGATGTGGAAGAAGAAACAGTTGATGATGAAACAGCGGCGGAAGAATTAGCAGCAGAAGAAGAGCCAACTACAGATGTTGAAGAAGAGGATGACCCCGGTATTTCGTATGGTTTCTAAAGGTATTTTGCCTTGTTTTTATTGTGTCCCGCTTCGGTTTCGGCATAAATCACCTCGCCTGTATCTAAAGTGGTTAAATAATAGTAATAAGGACTGTCTTCCGGGTAAACGGCACCTTCAATGCTTTCAATGCCCGGATTGCTAATTGGTCCGGGGGGCAAACCCAGGCGATTTCTTGTGTTGTAAGGTGAGTCTTCTTGTAAATCATAGTATGTAATTTCTCGATCATCGGCCAAATAAAGCAATGTGGCATCCGCTCCAATGAACCAGTTTTCATCCAGTCTTTTCCAAAGAATGCCCGAAACAATTGGTATGTCTTTTTCTGTTCGTACTTCTTTTTCGATAATACTGGCCATAATTATTGTATCTTGAAGTGATCTGTCTTTTTTATTATTTAAAATTGGCATAGCTTTTTCTTCGAAAGTGTTGAGCATAACCTGAATTAAATTTTCGCTGTAAAAATCATTGGCATCTACGAAATAAGTGTCTGGGAACAAGTATCCTTCAAGGGGATGAGCCAAGTTTTTCATTTCCGCTTTATTTAAAAAAGGGTATTCATCCCATTCATTGAACCTGTTGACTGCGCTTACAAACTGATTTTTTTCAATTAGTTCATTGTTGGTCAATATTTGGTCAATTTCTATAATAGTTGAACCTTCGGGAATTGTGACAACCGCTTCTTTTGTTTCCGGATTAATTAATGTCTCTGCTATTTCTTTCGCGTTCATGCTTTTGGATAAATGAAAACGCCCGCTTTTTATTTGTGTGTCGAGACCATTTAGTCTGGCGTAAACGTTAAATAAAAAGGAATCGGCTATTAAGCTTTTTTCTTGCAGATTTTGTGCCACCGAAGATAATGATTCGCCTTTTTTTATGATGAAATTTATTTCTTGATCGTCATTTGCGTCAATCGGTTGTGAAAGCGTGAATTCATATTTTGCGTAATAAAAAATTGCAATAAACAAAAATATTATTGAAAAAAACAATATTAGCTTTATTCTTTTTTGCCTTTTTTTTCGTTTGTAGTAACTCTTCATAAATTACATTCCCGGTAAATTGAAATTGCCCATAACGTCTTTCATTTGCTCCGCTGCGACTTGTTGTGCTTTCTTGAGAGCCTTATTTAAAGCTTTTATCATGTTTTGAGTTAGCTTTTTTGCGTTTTGCAGTAGAGTTTCATCTTGGATTTGAATGTCAATTATTTCTTGTTCGCCATTCACAATGACCAGGACACCGGCTTCCTCCGCTTCAATGTGGGTATTTTGCAGTTCTTTTTTGATTGCTTTAGCTTTTTTCTGCATTTGATACAGTTGTTTTGCTTTATCGAACATGTTTTATTTGGTTATGATATATACTTCAAAATGATTATAATAAATAATGTTGCTTATTTGAATGCTTTTGGGTAGACTTTCTAAGCATTTTTTGACTTAAACGATTATGGAAACTATAAAACTTGAAGTACAAGCCAGAGATTTAACGGCTAAACCAAATGTACTGCGCGCAAAAAAAATAATTCCCGCCGTCTATTATGGACAGGGAGCGGAAAGTACTCTTCTGCAAATGGATTACCAGACATTTCGAAAAACCTTTCGAGAAACCGGATACAATACATTAATTGATTTATCGGTTGACGGTAAGGCGGCGAAGAAGGTTTTAGTTCATGATGTGCAGCAAAATCCTGTATCGGGTGAATTCACGCATGTTGATTTTATTACGGTTAACATGAAAGAAGAAGTGGAAACCGAAATCCCGGTAAAAATTGTTGGTGAGGCACCTGCTGTTAAGATCCATAATGGTATTCTTAATGTAGTTAAGGATGAGTTAATGGTAAAGTGCTTGCCATCAGATTTGCCCCATGAACTTGAAATTGATATTACAGGTCTTGAAGAATTAAACGATGCAATTCACATAAATGAAGTAAATGTACCGAAGGGAGTAGAGCTTGTAGGTGAACCTGAAGATGTAGTGATAATTATTAATGCTCCAAGAATGGAACAAGAAGAGGAAGAAACGCCTGCTGAGGGTGAAGAAGGCGCTGAAGCTTCAACTGTTGAAGGTGGTGCCGATGAAAAGGATGATAAAAAGGAAGAGTAAGACCATTTCAAAGAGAGTACGCATAAAGCGTGCTCTTTTTTTCGTCAATAAGCAGTTGACATAATAAAGAAAAATGTTATTGTGTCAATCTTTATAAAAGTATATGATGAAATTCAAAAATATACCAAATGATTGTTTGCCGGCCAAGGTTTTGCATGGATTTGAAGTGTGCGCGAATGTTGTGTCGAACGCCGAGTTGGCGCATGGTTATGATGAACTGGGTTTGTTAATGGAAGCGACTCATCTTCATCATTTTATTGGCGAAATGGAAGAATATTCCGATGATTATTATAAAATAGTACAAATGACAAACGATCTAAAACAACGGTATTTGGATGTAATTGAATTAATCGGTTTGTATCGAAATATTGAATTTGATCCGTTTGATGATGCGATAGCCGCAATGGTCGCATCTAAAATAATTCAGAAAACTGAAATGGTTAGGAATGAAGAAGGCTTGGGAAGGATTAGGTTTCGTAAGGAATATTTATCCAGGTCATATGATCATTATAGGGGTGATAGCCTGGAATTATTTTTTTTAAATGAGAATGATTTGGTTTTACGGGAAGTACATGATACCGATTTTTTTGCGGATAATTCGCAGGTCGCGCATTTCACAAGAGTTATGTGTGATTCGGGTTATGATGATTATAAAAATCCCAGCTTTGAATTAACAAGACATGCTCAGGGAATAGACGAATATGTTTGTGTGTTGCGCGATTTTAATCTGATGCCGGGTAAAATTAAACACAGGATCTTGTCTTTGCTGATAGAAACCGTTCAGCAAAATCCCAGAAAAAGAATCGAAAAGAATACCATTTAATTGACCAGCTGTTCCAGCAATTTTCTTCTTTTTTCTTCTTCTTCCATTGCTTTGGAATCAAATTCGGTAATTTCATGAAGGGCAACAATAGAGTCGTTTGATAGTTCTATTTTTACTTGTTGCCCTTCTTTTAATTCTGGTTTGTCTCCGTTTACAGGCCAATTTAACAGCTCATTAGTGTCTTGCATCAATAATGTAAGAAATTCTTCGTGAATTAATTTTACCGTTCCTATTCTGACCATGTTCTATTTATTATTATAGAATAGACATTCCAACTATTAGCGGCGCAATGATAACTGCAATAGTATTTATTACTTTAATTAAGGCATTAATGGCAGGTCCCGCGGTGTCTTTGAAAGGGTCTCCAACCGTATCACCAACAACGGCCGCTTTGTGCGCTTCGGACCCTTTTCCTCCATAGTGACCGTCTTCAATATATTTTTTTGCGTTATCCCAAGCACCACCACCTGTAGACATTTGAATGGCTACCAATAGCCCTGCGACTATAACACCAACCAATAGTCCTCCAAGAGCGATTGGACCAAGAATGAATCCAACTACAACCGGCGCCAAAACGGCAAGAAGACCTGGGAAAAGCATTTCTTTAAGAGCCGCCTTTGTAACAATGTCCACTGTTCGTGAATAATCGGGTTTTTGTGATCCGTCCATAATCCCTTTTTTTGTTCTAAACTGGTATCGAACTTCTTCTACAACGGAGTGCGCCGTTTTACCGACGGACTGCATTGTGGAAGCCGAAAACAAGAATGGTAATAGTCCACCGATGAATAATCCAACCAAAACTTTATGGTCGATTAAACTAAAAATAAATTCTTCAGAAGAAACTTTAGCTAATTCTTCGCTATATGCCTGGAAAAGTACAAGCGCGGCAAGTCCCGCGGATCCAATGGCGTAACCTTTGGTAACTGCTTTTGTAGTGTTTCCAACAGCATCCAAGGCGTCGGTGTTTTTTCGAACATGGTCATCAAGTTCAGCCATTTCCGCTATTCCGCCCGCGTTGTCGGTAATGGGGCCGTATGAATCCGTGGCAATTACCATACCTGTTGTTGACAGCATGGCTACTGCCGCGATGGCAATTCCATAAATACCGTTATTTAGGTATGAAGCTTCACCAAACATAAAGGCTAATATAATGGCTCCAACAATTACAATTACGGGAAGAAAAGTGGATTCAAGTCCTACAGCAAGTCCTGTAATAATATTTGTTCCGGCGCCGGTTTCTGAAGATTTGGCTATTTTTTTAACGGGATTATAAGCTGTAGATGTGTAGTATTCAGTAATAATGGTGATTAATAATGTTACGCCAAGCCCGACCAAAGCGGCCCAGAAAATGTTAATGTCACCAATAAACCATTGGTTGGCGAAATAAAAGCCAATGGCAGATAAGACTCCTGTTACAATCATACCTTTATATAGGGCTTTCATAATATTTCGTCCTCTTCCCAACTTAATAAAAAATGTACCGATGATAGTCGCAACTACGGCAATCGCCCCTAACATTAAAGGGAATTCAATTCCGTTTTGACCAAGAGCTGTTGTGGCAACAGAAGCCGCAAGAATCATGGCCGCAATTAACGTTACCGCGTAAGTTTCAAATAAATCCGCTCCCATGCCCGCGCAGTCTCCTACATTATCACCTACGTTATCCGCAATTGTTGCCGGATTTCTTGGATCGTCTTCCGGTATGTTTTGTTCAACTTTTCCAACTAAATCTGCTCCAACATCAGCGGCTTTTGTGAAAATACCGCCTCCGACACGGGCAAAAAGTGAAATTAATGATGCTCCGAATCCGAATCCGATCAGTAAATTTGGTGCTTCGCCAACGGGGATTCCAAGCAAACTTGTAAATACGTAATAAAAACCACCTACACCCAACAGCGCAAGTCCCACTACAGATAAACCGGTAACCGATCCGCCCTTGAAAGCAACGTCAAGTGCCGCTTGTAAACTTTTTTTAGCGGCTTCGGTGGTTCGAACATTGGCGCGTACGGAAACGTTCATACCAATGAATCCGGCAAGACCGGAAAAAATTGCACCGAAAATAAAGCCAATGGCCGTAAGCAGACCATTATTGTGCGCTCCTTTCGGAAGCAGGAAAGCCAATAATAAAAATATTATTATTGCGAAAATTGATACAGTAATCGCTTGTCTGTTCAAATAAGCACTGGATCCGTCTTGAATAGCCTTGGCAATGTCTTTCATTTTTTCATCGCCGGATCCTTTTTTAACCACGTTAAGTATCAAAACAATAGCGTAAATTATAGCCACAATGCTGATTCCTATGGCAATTTCAGGAGTATAATTCACAAGAAAATCAATGATTGAATTCATGGGGTTTTGTGTTTTAATTATATAAATAAATTCAGACAGAAATTATATTCTATTTTTGGCTTAGCGAAAACTTTTTTTAGGAATAATGCATTGATTTAGAGTCAGTGTTGTTGTCTAAATATGCTGGTTTGCATATTGTTTGCCTGTTTATGAGCATTTTTATATAATGACCAAAAGTATATTAATTAATTATTTATTAAACTATGACTTCAAAAAAACTTCCTGAATTACAAGCGCCTAAATTTGATTTTAAGCATTTGGATTTGAAAAAGGCTTTTAATATGTTCATTGAAATTTTGAAATTGAATAAAACGGAAATTAAAAAGGTGGCCGGTACAGGAAAAATAGATACCGCCGCTTTGATCTTTCTATTAATAGGTGCCTTTGCGGGTCCGATCGGGTATATGGTTTTCGGGTATAAGGTTTTTTTGGCAACAGTGAGGATTGGTATAGGAAATTTAATAACACAAGGTGTCTTTACCGCTATTATAGTGGTAGCGGCCATGTTATTGATTACTTTGGTGGCTACGCGACTTTTTAAAGGTAAGGGTAATTTTTTGGGAATTTTTAGAGTTTTGGGTCTTGCCTATGGTTTAAATGTTGTCATGTTTTTTGCGGCTTTATTGCCGAGCATTGGAGGTATTTTATCATTACTTGCGGGAGTGTGGATGATTGCCGTTATGTATGTTGCTATAAGTGAAATTTTCAGTTTGGATGCAACGAATACAATTTTAACGATGTTGGTTTCAATAATCGCTTTAATGATTGTATCGGCCATTTTTGACTCTATTACGGGTGGATATGGTGGTTATCAGTTGCAAATGTTGCATTTTAACGCGATGCTTTAAGTTTTGAATGGTTAAACAGTGAATAAAGGCGGTTTTTACTATTATAAAAGCCGTTTTTATGATATAATTAATGGATATTATTATGTCTTATGGCTCAGGATAAAAATACAAACAGAGTGCCTGATGATTTGAAGTCTTCCAAAGATGAATCTGAAAAGATTAAGGAGCAAGAGGAGGCTAACAAAGACGCTATAGAAGCTGAGGAAAAAGCACAGGAAGAGCGAAATAAATTGGCAAATGAAATAAAAAATGTTCAAGATGATAAACTTGATGATGAACAGGATTTAGATGAATCCGAGGAAAATGAAAATGAATTAGCTGAAAAGCAAGTTCCCAAAAAGAAAAAAAGACGTCGTCGCAAGAAAAAGAAGAAAAAACCTCAAGAAGATATTGCGGATGCTGAAGAATCCCAGAAAAAGGAAGAGCAAGAGCAGAAGGCGGTGGAAGAAGAGAGCGTGAAGCAGGAAAATGAGGAAAAAGAACAAAATGAACAAAAAGAACAAGTTGAGCAAATAAAGCAGAAGGAAAAGGTAGCTCAAGATTTTGAGAATGAAGAAAAGTTTAAAGAGGAACAAAAGGCCGCTGAAGTGGAAGCAGAGCAGGAAAAGGAACCGGCGAAAGAGGAGTTAGTAAAGGAAAAGGAAGAGAAAAAGCAAGCTGAGAAGGAAAAGGCATTGCAAAAAAAGCAAGAAAAAGAGAAAAAAAAGCAAGAAAAGGAGGATACAAAAAAAGAAAAGCAAGCCGCTGAAGAAGAAAAGAGAAAATTAGAGGAAGAAGAGCGGCATGAAAAAGAAAATGCAGAGATGA